>JBNJGK010000049.1:0-4043 GCA_051747665.1 Bacteroidota bacterium
GCCTGAACCGTCGATTACTTTCAGTAAGTTCCTGTTCCACTTTTTTACGTTGGGTAATATCCTGGGCAAAACAAAGAATATATGACAATTCTTTGCCATCGAAGTTAGGGATTGCCTGCACATTGAGCCAAAGGGTATTCCCGGAAGCATCCACTATACGTGTTTCATAATCGATGCTGTCGCCATTAAGCGCTTTTTGATTCTCATGGATGACATGATTCAAATCTTTCGGATGCACTATAGGTGCAAAAGGCTTCCCCTGCAAGTCTTTATTTTTATAACCTGTAAGTTTTTCAGCGTATTTATTAAAAAAAATAAATTTAAAGTCTTTATCAACCTTGAAGATCATTTCGCGAGCCTGGTCAACAATTTCTTCATAACTTTTATCATCCCCTTCCTTATTACCCCCGGAGGCGAGTTTATCTCTGAGTGAATTGAGTTCCTGAATCAATTCGCTTTTGGTTTTCCTTTGATCTGTCATTTTAAAAAGTAGTTAAGGTATATTTTAATTTTAAATTGTTACCCGTTTTTATCAATTTAAGGATTTAGCACTTCATCTACCAGGTTAAGCAATGTTTTTTTCCTGATGGGTTTTGAAATATACTCATCACAACCGGCTTCGAGGGCTTTTTGCCTGTCTCCTCCCATAGCGTTGGCTGTTTGAGCTATGATGGGAACTTCCGGGTTGATTTCCTTGATCTGGCGGGTGGCTTCATATCCATCGATATCCGGTAATTTAATATCCATCAGGATCAGGTCAACATCCGGTTGTTCACGGTATTTTTCTATGGTTTCCCTGCCCGTGACAGTATGTATGATATGCCAGTCATTTTTCTTAAGAATGGTATTGAGATACATGAAACTATCAGCATCATCCTCAGCTACTAATACTTTGAGTTTTTTACCGGGTGTTTCTGTGTTCGGCTGGTTGTTGCTTTTCGCCGGATCAGTGGAAGTTGCTGCTGTTTTAGCCTTCTTTACCGGCAGTGTAAAATAGAATACAGAACCCTTGTTTTCTTCCGATTCCAGCCATATTTTACCTCCGAGCATCTCTATATATGATTTGGAAATGGCCAGGCCAAGTCCGGAACCTTCAAAAGCTCTTGTATCGGATATATCTGCTTGTTCGAAGCGGTTAAAAATAGCCTTCTGGCGGTGTTTTGGCACGCCAATACCGGTATCCTTCACATAAAATTCTACCCAATCGTTTTTTATGTCAGCCCCCACATTAATCTGGCCTTCATCGGTATACTTAATCGCATTTTCGACCAGGTTGGTAAGTATTGCTTCAAATTTGTGTTTATCCGTAATAATGGCTGATTGATTTTCAGGCAAGAGCTTGTCCAGGTTAATCTTCAGGCCTTTTTTCTGCGCTTCCGGTCTGAAAAAATTTATTATCTCTTCCAGGGGAGGGTTAAGATTTGTTTCCTGTCTCTCTATGTTAACGATTCCAGCTTCAATTTTAGAGATTTCCACGATGTCGCTAACGGTATTCATCAATCGCTGACCGCTTCTGTGAATGACTTCAATATACTCGTCTTTTTCTTCACTGGTAAAATCAGAGTCCTTGAGAATATCCGCAAATCCTAATATCCCATTCATCGGCGTACGGATTTCATGACTCATATTGGCCAGGAAGGCAGTTTTCAGGCGATCGCTTTCTTCGGCTTTTTCTTTGGCTGCTTTGAGGTCTTCAAAAACCTTTTTCTTTTCAGTAATGTCTTCCTTTATACCCACAAAATGGGTAATCTCCCCATTTTCATCAATAATAGGGGATATCTCTGCCTGCTCCCAATAAAGCTCTCCGTTTTTCTTTTTGTCATGAAACTCCCCTTTCCAGTCCCGACCAGCCAGGATTGTATCCCATAATTCCTTATAGAAATCTTTGGAGTGCTCTCCGGATTGAAGTATGCGGGGATTTTTCCCTTTAACTTCCTCAAAGGAGTATCCCGATATTTGGTTAAAAGCGGGATTGGTGTATTCAATCATTCCGTTGGCATCTGTAATTACAATACTTACAGGACTCTGCTCCACCGATCGGCTAATTAATTTAAATTTTTCTTCTACCTTTTTCTTTTCGCTGATATCATGAACTATAGAATGGATGTAGGCTTTCCCTTCCATTTGAACCCGGCTGCCGAAAACCTCTACATTACAAATGCTTCCATCTGCTTTTCTGTGCTTAAATTCAAAAATGGTTTTCCTGTTTTCCAGGGCATGCTCCATCTCTTCATTTATCTTGTTGGGTGGAAGCGTATTAATCTGAAAAATATTCATCTGCTCAAGCTCTTCTACTGTCCATCCATAGAAATCTGCCGCTGCATTATTAGCTTCAGTAATAGCTCCGTTGGCTGGGTTTATAATCAACTTAACGGCCGAATGCTCTCTAAACAGCCCGCGAAACTTTTCTTCACTTTGTTTTAATTTTTCATGGTCCCGCTTGCGGTTAATAAAAATCCCAATTTCAGAGGCAATAATTTCCAGTAAATTCAAATCACTCTGATCATAAGCGCTTTCATCCTTGTAATCCTGAAGAACAATTACACCGCTTACTCTGTCAGGTGAAGTATCTTTTACAGGTGCACCTAACCATAAAGGAGAAGGCGTACCCATCAATTTTATTTTTGCTTTTTCTTTCAGGTTACGTTCAGATTCTTCAGTAACCAGTTGTGCCTTCCCGGTTTTACGGACATAATCGGTTAAGGTGTTTTCGAGTGATATGGGCTTATTCGTAGTTAAATCATCATATTCATCTGCATGGTAAGGGATGGTGTATTTACCTGAAGATTCATCATAAAGAACGATGGTGAAATTATCGGCCTTCATAATTTTTTTTATCTCCCGGTGAATACCCTTTAAAAAATCATTTAAGCCAATTTCTTTGACAGAAAGCCTGGAAACTTTAAGCATTAAATGCTGTAACCATTCTTTCTCTCTCTTAGCCCTAACTTTACCTATAACTTCCCTGATGGCGAAAGGAAGCCGGGCTATTTGTTCTTTAATCACGTAGTCGTCAGCGCCCGACTTCATACACTCTACCGCTGTTTCTTCATTCATAGAACCTGTAAGAATGATGAAAGGAATATGAATTTGCGACTTCCGGGTGATTTTCAAAGCCTGCATCCCGTCAAAGGTGGGCATCGAATAATCGGAAATCACAATATCGGGATGAAAATCATGCAACGCTTTGACGAATTCCGGTTCCGTATCTACCACCTTAGCAGTGAACTTAATATCCCTTTTTTTGATTTCGCGCCGGGCGAGTTCAACATCCTCCGGTAAATCTTCCGCAAAGAGAATTCGTATGGTTTGGCTTTTATCACTCATTATATTTTTTTTCAAAATGTAAAAATATCAAAGTTTGATTTGCATCATGCCTGAGTTTTGTTTCAAGGTGAAAACAGATTAGAATACGCGCGAAATAAAATGTGCCAACTGAATATAGTTGTCAGTTGGCAAAAGTGCAGTTGGCATTTCTTTTGCCAGCTTAAGTGCATAAATTTATCCCGTTTTGGTATAATATCTGAAAAAAAATTCAACATTTTAAACATTTGAGGATGAAGGGTATTGATTCAATAAAAGCCAGTAAAACCCCAAATCCCTGACCGAATCAACAAACTTGTCAAAATCCACCGGTTTAACAATGTAGCTGTTGACTCCCAGCTTATAACTATTAACGATATCCTTCTCTTCCTTTGAAGTCGTAAGCATAATAACAGGGATAGCTTTGGTCAATTCATTACTTTTTACTTCCCTGAGCACTTCCAGTCCATCTATTTTAGGCAACTTCAAATCCAAAAGGATGATTCTTGGTTTAATCTTTTTTGATCGGTTGGAAAACTTACCTCTGGCAAAAAGAAAATCCAGCGCCTCCTCCCCGTCTTCCACGACCAAAACGTTATTAGCAATATTATTTTTTTTCAAAGCCCGCATTGCCATTTCCGCATCACTGGGATTGTCTTCCACAATCAGGATTTCTACTGCATTGTTTTCGGCCATAGCTTTTTGAGTTTAGATGATTCTTTCAAAACTAATCATTTTTA
>JBNJGK010000049.1:4143-19517 GCA_051747665.1 Bacteroidota bacterium
CATCACTGGGATTGTCTTCCACAATCAGGATTTCTACTGCATTGTTTTCGGCCATAGCTTTTTGAGTTTAGATGATTCTTTCAAAACTAATCATTTTTAATCATTTTACCGGCAGTGAAAAACAAAACTCTGCTCCTTTCCCTTTCTCCCCTTTAGCCCATACTTCTCCTCCGTGCCGGTGGATGATACGTTGCACCGTGGCAAGACCAATTCCGGTTCCCGCATATTCGTTTTCCTTATGTAATCTCTGAAAAACACCAAAAATTTTATCTACGTATTGATTATCGAATCCCGCGCCATAATCCCGGACGCAATAGGTGATTTTTTGGTCATTGAAGGCTCCGGATATCTCCAGTTTTTTGGTTTCGGAATGAGCACTGTACTTTAGCGCATTGCTTATCAGATTCTGCCAAACGATGCGTATAAGAGAAGGGTCACATTGGGCTGCCGGGATATCATCTACTAATAATTCAAATTGCTGTTGCTCTTCATTGGTAGCTGTTTCCCGGAAAACCTCTTTCACAGTGGATTGCATATCCACATCGTATAATTTCATATCGGCCCGCGATATTCTCGAAAGATTCAGAAGGTCAGTGATAAGCTTGTCCATTTTTGATGCATTCGCCCGTATCGTGTCGATGAACCTTTTACCTTCTTCCCCTAAGCTATCAGCATAATCCTCCACCAAAAATTTCGAGTATCCGTTAATCGCCCGGAGCGGAGCCCTCAAGTCGTGCGACACCGAATAAGTAAACGCTTCCAGTTCCTGGTTGGATAGTTTAAGCTTGCGGCGCTCTTCCTTCAGCTCTGATGTAATCCTGTTCAGATCTTCCACCATATAGAGCATGGCTTTCTGGCTTCTGTCGAGTTTTCTTACTTTTTCTTCCAGTTCAGCGGTTCGCTCGGTTACCTGTTTTTGCAGGTTATTCTTTAACGTAACCAGCTCGTTTTCTGCTTTCTTCCGTTCAGTAATATCCCAGAAGGTAATTACAGCGCCCTTAACTTCATCCTCCTTGCGGATAGGAAAAGAAAAATACTCTGCCGGAAAACTTGTTCCGTCAGCACGCCACAAAATATCATTCTCGCTGTGCTCTCCTTTTCCTTCCTTAAATGCTTTGTAAATCTCACAGTCCTCAATATCAAATGCAGAACCATCCGCTTTGGTATGATGAATCAGGTAATGCATGTTTTTCCCGATGACCTGTTCCCTGTTTGTGTATCCGAGCATTTCCAGGGCCGACTTATTGATCATGGTACAATCCCCGTTATTATCAATCGCATAAATCCCTTCGGCGGTGGAGTTAAGAAGCAGGCGAATCTGCTGCTCGCTTTGCTGCAACAAGGATCGCTCTTTTTTCAGCGAATCTAAGGTCTTTTCATGCTCCGTGATTTCCTCATTAAGCTTTTTTGTGCGTCTTTTCAACTCGCTGCGCAAAAAGTATATCCAAAGTAATACGCCTATAGCTATCAAAGGGATGAGTATGCTAAATGTGATTTTTAAAATATCGGCAGTGGTATACCCCTCGCCTTCATCTGGTCCAAACCATTTCTGCTTGATTTCATCGAAAGTACCATTGGCAATAACAATAGAAAGTCCTTCATTGAGGCGCTCAAGAAGCTTTTTGTCGCCTTCCTGCACGGCGAAACAAAAATCCTGTCTATATTCCGGCAATTGTATATCCAGAGGCTTTACAGACCTTATACCCAAGTCTTCAAGGAGTTTAATTCCCATCACACGCTGGGTAATAACCGCATCATGCTGTTTACTGGCCAGTTTGCGGAAAGCTTCTTCAAAAGTTTTAGTAGTCACAATTTTATCCGACAGGTTTTCGCGCCTGACAAATTCTTCGGCATTGTCGCCCTTCATCACCGCTATTTCTTTGCCCCGGAGATCTTCCAGTGACTGAATGCCGGTATTGCCTTTCCTGACAAAAACAGCCCCATGAAGCGACAGGTAAGGCATGGTAAAATCAAACAGTTCCTCCCGCTCAGGGGTTCTGCCAACCAGGGGAAGCGCATCAATCCGCCCTTCGGCCAGGTCGCTTTTTATATGATTCCAAACCCCCACTTTTACGTGAACATTGAAGCCAACAGCATCGGCTGCTGCTTTAAAAAGCTCAACAGAAAATCCATCGGCATTTCCATTTTCATCCACAGTACAATAAGGTGGGTAATCGGGTTCGGAGGCAATGTGGATGGTATCCGGTAAGGCAGTAACTGAATCATACTGTGCATAGGAGGGCATTTCAATAAGCCATAGCAGTATTAATACTATGCTGATAGTTAAGCTCCGGGTTGGTTTTAGTATCTTATCAATCATATTAATATTCGATTAAAATCTGGCAAAAAACGACAAAAAACAAATCACAAAACACAAATAATAAACAATATCAAAATTTCAAATCTTTGATTTATTGTTAGAATTGTGGCTTGTCCACGTTTGGTGTTTCCTCATAGTATCATTAATCTCCCTGCTCTTTATTCAGTTGCTTTTTAAGTGATTCGATTTCCTTTCTCAGCTCTTCCATGCGCAGTTCACGCTCTATGGTTACTTCACGAAAATGCTCCAGTTCGGCCACCCTTTCATTCAATTCTTTTGTTTTTTTCTGCACCTTTGCTTCCAGGCTGTTTTTTAACTGGTAAAGCTCATCCTCTGCATTTTTGCGTTCTGTTATATCCAGAAACGAGGAAAACACCAGGTACGGATCTTTACTGCCGGGGTGGAATTGAGGAATGGCAGTAATCAGAATCCAAACATAGGCAGATTTTTTAGGATTATAGATGCCCTGTATGTAATTATCCACCGGCTTTCCGGTTTTAAGGGCGATCATAGCCGGATGTTTTTCGCCGGGGAGTTCAGCTTTATTTTTATCCACAGCTTTCCAGCGTGGATCAATGGATTTCCGGCCTTTCATCTGATCTTTGCTTAGTCCGAGGATGCGCTCAGCCGCAGGATTAGCTGCTGTGATTTCGCCGGCTGTATTTTGGTAAACGATTCCCTGGGCAATTTCCTCAAATAATTGTTGATATTCCGCTTCACTCTCACGGAGGGCCGCTTCCGATTGCTGCAAAGCCTGTTGTTTCTGGTCAATTTTCATCCCCACAAAACGGGCAATCTGGGTAGCTGCCAACCCGGATAAAAGTATCACCAGAATGGTTAAAGCCGCATAGAAAAATGCGGGGTTGATAGTTCCTATTTGCAGCGAGAAAGGTACAGTTAATCCCCCGAAAATGGCTGACAAAACAGCTAGCGGAAGTATAAACCGTAGTATGTAATTACGTGTGGAAGACTTGAGCAAAGAGTTCAGGGGAAACACCTCTGTATGTGCCGTAAGGATAGCCAGTGCCAATAAAATGTATGCCAAAGCCGAGGTCAAAGCCATCGGGATAGCCGATTCAACATTATAAAGCAGTGGTGTTCCATAAACATAAGCCAGGCTAAACACCAGTCCGGTGAGCAAAAGCAGAATACCCAGCAGGCCCGGCAAGTTTCTGACTAAGTAGCTCTTTCCCTGATACTGTTGTTCCGTGAGCAGGAAAACCATAATAATTCCCGCGATAAAAAATGCTCCACCATTAGAGACAGGCATAAGCCCAACAGGAATACCCTTGAGATATCCTAATTCGGGCATAAGCATTTTCTCAAAGTTAAGTTCAATACCGGCAAAATACCCTATTATATCCAAGAGTCCATAAAGAGCTACCAGTGAAACAACGAAAATAAAAACAGATCGTATTTTACCGGTTATGTGCTTTTTATTTTCCAAAATAAGGATGCCAGCCAGAAGAATAAAAGACACCGCCGTGCTTGGAGCCATAGGGATGAAATCTTTACTGATGCTGCCAAGCACACGAAAACCGGGCAGGTAACCTAATAATCCCATAAGAGCTAAAGCAATAACCCCTGAGCTGCTAATTAAAGAAGTCGTTTCCCATTTGTTTTTCATAGTGTAAATACTCGTCTATCCTGTTTATTCATTTGATTGGCTGTTCTTCAGTCGCTCCACCTCCTCCTTTAACTCCTTGATCCTGAATTCCCTTTCAACAGTAGCATTCTGAAACCGTTCCAGTATTTCCACGCGTTCATTCAGTTCTTTTGTTTTCTTGTCTACTTCTGCCTCCAGGTTTTCTTTTAGGTGGCGGAGTTCAGTCTCACTTTCTTTAAGTTCCTTCTCATATTGCTTTCGCTTTTCTACTTCTAGTTGCAAGTCTTCCACCAAATTTAAAGAGGCATTTCTAACCTGCTCAAGTTCATTAATTTTCTTTTTCAAATCTTTATTTCTTCTATCAGCAATTTGCTCCAGTGACTCTCTTTCTTTTTCAAGCTGTTGATCAAAAGTAATACGCTCCAACATCACCGCCAGCATTTGAGTAGCATTTTGAAGCATTGGAAGATGCTCTTTAGGAGCATTTTTCACATCAGTAATCCTGATAAATCCAAAATGCGACCGTCGTGTTTTTATCTCCAATTCATAAGGGAATTCCTCCTTGCTTTCTTTGGAAAACTGAAAGACAACGGGAGAAAAAATTTCATTTAGCCCTTCAACAAACATCTCATGAAGTTTTGCTTTGTTCTGAACCTGTGTAAGGCTGAACATCAATAAAAACAGATCGTGTGCTATATTCTTCATAACTTTTATTTAATAGCGAATTCCGGATCGTTGTCCCTTAACCATTCATCCGGGTCGGTAAAATAGGGATTTTGGGTAATGATGCCGCCCGAAATGGTGTAAGGATGTGTTTGCAATACGTTCATAATGGTTTTTCCTGAAAATTTGGTGAAGTTGTATAAACAAATGCTAATCCATGGCTTCCCGGCAATAAAATAGTTCAGCCGCGATTCATAAGCCATCAGGTGTTCTCTTCCGGGAATAGCCTTCAGAGCCCAGACCATCTCGGCTGTGGCACGAATATTTCTCCTGCCGTTTTTTTGCGAATTCTCGAAAAAGGCGTTTAATCCCTTATCCATGCTGATGGGCGAAAAAGTGCCATCGGGATAATAAAGGTCTTTTGCACTATCGATAGAAAACAGGCTGGGATCATTAGGGTGATCTTTGCAATCAGGATAAAGCTTTCCGTAATCGGTAATAAAATTCTCCTTTGTCCGCTCAACCGGGCAATACATTTGCAAATCACCTTCAATATCTCCCTGATGAAGAAAGCCAAAAATTATTTCGTCCCGTTCTTCCGGGGTTTCATAAAGTCCTGCAATGTGTAATCCCCAGTTGCAGGTATATCCCCCGAATCCCAGGTTTAACCTTTCCTGGTTTGATGTATGAATATGCATATGGTTTCCTCTTTTATGCTATTAATGAATATTCGTTTTACTATTCCCTTTGGCTCGGTATGCTATATTTTTTTTCACTGCCTGACGCAATCAGAAGCTGGTTGACTTCGCTTTTAAGTTCAATCATCCGGTTTTCGCGGCCCACCATCAGTCTGTTGAATTTTTCCAATTGGACCATCTTATCTTTAATTTCTAGCTCGGCTTTTTTTCGTTCATGAATGTCACGGGTAACCCCTAATATGCCAATCGCAAAACCATGTTGATCCCGTAAAAATTTCAAATTCATTTCCACCCAAATAATGGAACCATCAGCGCGATAGTGTTGCAACTCAATAAGACGCGATCTGTATTTATTTACATCCGGTTGATTTTCAGCTTCCAACTCTTCGTTAAGGGCCTGTATTAAAGGCTCCAGATCTTTGGTGACCACTTTTTCTTCAATCGGTCTTTGAATGTGCACTTCTGGTGGTTCTCCTAGTAACTGTTTTACAGAAGGACTAACATAAGTGATATTCATTTTTAGGTCAGAGGTCCAGATAACATCTGAAGTGTTTTCAGCCAGAATGCGATAGTGCTCCTCGGCTTGTTTCTTTGCGGTTACATCATGAGCAATAACCATTCTCGCTTTTTTGCCATTATAAGTCATTTCATGGCAATGAATTTCCACATAAACAACTTCACCGCTTTTCAAAAGGTGCTTCCAGTATCCTGATCGCTGAATTCTTCCATTAGAAGTGCGTACATTTTCCCTCAGTCGCTCTTGTTCTTCCCTGGGTCTGATATCTAACAGCGTCATTTGGTAAAATTCTTCTTTTGTGTAGCCATATTTCACTACAGCAGTATCATTTACATCAAGAAAGCGTAATGTCTCTTCATCGTAAACCCACATGGGATGGGGATTATTTTCAAAAATGTAACGATAATTCTTTTCCTGATTTCGTTGTTTCTCTTCGCTTTCACGCATAGCTCTGACGTATTGCCTGCGCTCCAGATGCTTTCCCAGGCGCTGAGTAAATGCGTTAATCAGCCTTCGTTCCTCCTTAAGAAAAGGGCCCTCATCTTTTGGCGGCATTCTTTTTAAGTAAAAAACTTCAAGATTTCCCTCTGTTTTTTCGCTCACAGTGATAACAGCAGATTGTTTCCATTGGGTTTCCCTGAAGTTTTTTGTCAGGTAATCCTTTCCTCCCATTTTCAAACGTGCACAAGTAATCTGAGGGTACTGCCAGGCAGGAGGGATAAGCTCTACTGCTTCTTGCAGCATATCACTCATCGAAAGTTCCGGTTTGTTAATAATTTCTGACAAACCATAAAGGCAATTCAACTCTTTGACGCGCTCATGCAAGGCACTTTCATCTGAACTGCTTTGATTGTTTAGCTTAAATCGCAATTCGGTGACCTGTTGCTTTAATTGGGCAACCTGTTCTTTCAACTGTCTGTTTTCTTCTGCAATACTCATAACCGTCTTAATAAATCCCTATGGATGAAGCCCTTAACAACTGAGACAGTGTACTACTTTTAGCATACAACAAACTCCACGGCGTTGTGCGCATGTAAAAGAAAAGCTTATCCGCTACTGTACAGCCACTTACAGCTCCATCAAAATAAGAATTTAAAGGTAAGAAAAAATCACCTAACGGTCAACAAAAAGCCTACATTCTTATGGATTCTCCAACCCCAATCGGAAGATCAAGGCCAAACCACAAGAACAGCAAGGCAACCCACATCACAAAGAGAATGAGTGCATAAGGAAGCAATAATGAGATAATTGTACCGATGCCCATGCTTTTATTATACTTATGCACCCAGCCCAGCAAGAGCGGAAAATAAGGATAAATAGGAGATATACTGTTGGTAATGGAGTCCCCTACCCTGTACATCAACTGCACAAAAGCCGGGCTGTAGTCCAACTGCGCCAGCATCGGGATAAAAATCGGGGCAAAAATAGCCCACTTAGCCGATCCGCTACCCATAAAAATATTTATCGCGGCCACAATCGTCATAAATAGCGTAAACATAAACGGTCCGGTTAAACCGCTAGCTTGCAGGAATTGTGCTCCCGATATCGCCAGGATGGAATCGAGCTGAGACCAGTTGAACAGGTTAATAAACTGGGCTACTACCAACATGAGCACGATGTAGCCCGATAAATCCTTCATGCCCTTTTCCATAAAGCGCAATACATCTGAGGACTGTTTGATGCTTCCGGTAGATTTTCCGAAAAAATATCCGGGTATGGCAAAGAAGAAAAACAATATTGGCACCAACCCACGTAAAAACGGCGAGGGAACCAATCCGCCGGTTTCGGGGTCTCTGAGAGGTGCTCCCGGAGGAATAACCAGCAACATGATGATTACAGCATAAACCAGCAAAGCAATTCCGGCATGGCGAAGTCCTTTCGCCTCCTCGGCTTTACTTTCCGGCTGATTATCCATGATTCCTTCAGGAATGGTATACCCATACCGATTTGTTTTGGGGATTGTGAATCGCTTCACTACAAAGGCTCCGGCCACTCCTAACACCAGCGTGGAAGCGATCATAAAATACCAGTTCGCCGTAGCGCTAACCTCGCCAACCCCTTCCATGTTTTCCGTAATAGAAGAACTGATGCCTGCCAGCAATACATCCGTACCCGCGATAACAAAGTTGGCTGTAAATCCTGCCGTTGCTCCGGCATACCCGGCTATCAGTCCGGCAATCGGATTCAACCCCATTTGCGAGAAGATTAAAGCTGCAATAGGTGGGACAATTACTACACCTGCATCCGAACCTATGTTTCCGCTTGCTCCGATAATGAAAATAACGGGCAGCACCACTTTTTTAGGCACCGCAAAAGCAACCCTTCGCATTGCCACTGCCAGTAATCCGCTTTGCTCAGCAATTGAAACACCCATAATCATCACCAGCACAAGTCCGAAAGGCGCAAAATGGGCAAAGTTCGTAACCATTTCTTCAACAAAGCGACGCAACCCTTCTCCGGAAAGCAGATTTTGCGCCTCGATTACACGACCTGTTGAGGGATCGGTAGCGCTCACTCCCAATAAAGAAGTAACAGCACTGAGCACCACAATAAAAACACTAATCCAGACAAAAATCCAGAACGGATGAGGTAGTTTATTCCCTAATAGCTCAATCCATTTTATAATCCCTTTAGAACCGGGATCCACTTTTACTTTTTCATTTGCTTTCTCCTGCCCCTTACCTTTTCCTTTGCTGGTAGTCATACGTCTGTGTATTTTATTTATAACTATCGCTTAATCTTTCGCTAAATTCTTCTGCAAACCTTCTGAATTAAGGGTTGCCCAATGAAATCCTCTTCTCAGAAATTGATATGACAATACTGTGAATATGTGAAGGCAAATATATGTAATTTTCTATATTACAAATGATATCTGGTTAAAAATCCCCTAAAGATTTTATAATGCTGATAATTAAACTTCTATAAAATCGAAAATTGGTTTTTCTTATACCTCATTGCATCAAAAACCCAGAATATGCACAAAATATAACCAGATATAAATACCCATGATTTTTTGGCAATCATTGCATTCATGCAGATGAAATTGTAACTTTGAAAGTGTTGAATCCTAAAAACAAATTGCTATGACTACAAAAATGATATCCCATGTCAAACTGGAAGCGATTCAGGGAAATATTGCCAACCAACCCGACATGAAAGCTGTTGTGAATGCTGCCAATGCACGGCTTGAAACGGGCGGCGGGGTTGCCGGAGCTATCCACAGGGCTGCCGGTCCACGCCTTGCTGAGGAATGCAGACCCATGGCTCCGATTAAGCCCGGACAAGCCGTTATTTCAGGAGGACACAATTTACCTAATCCGTTTGTGATTCACTGCCTGGGCCCTGTATTTGGAATGGATAAACCGGAAGAAAAGCTACTTGCGGATTGCTACCGGAACGCACTGAAGCTGGCCGATCAGAATAAAATTGATACCATTGCTTTTCCGGCCATTTCAACGGGAGCTTTCGGTTATCCTTTTCCTGACGCCGCAAAAGTTGCTTTACAAACGATTCAGGAAACGGCACCCGGATTGAACCATGTAAAACATATCCGGTTTGTCCTTTTTAGCCATAAAGACCTGCAAATGTTTGAACAAGAAATGAGTTCAGTTTAGTAAGTTGGTAGGTTTGTAGGTTTGTAGGTTACTAAGTTGGTAGGTTGGTAGGTTAATATTCTATCAATTAGGTATAAATTGTACATTGCCAACGGTATGGAAAAAAATATCGTCAACTGCCAATTGCTTTTTGCCAACTTAAGTACCTAAATAGTGTCCGTCTACAAATTAGAAATTCTTGTAAATAAAGCACCAAATGATAAATTTCAAATTACAAATAAATACCAAAATCCAATATCAGAAATTCAAAACAATATAGTATATTGTTGATTTCAAATGTTTTGAATTTTGACAATTGAAAATTGTGGATTATTTGTAATTTGGATTTTGATCCCGAAAACTTTCGGGATGTTATTTTAATTTTCTCATAACTTTATGGTCAGACCCTAAATAATTACATTATGTGAATACTTTATATTTTCCAATAAGATCTAAAACGCTTATTACAAAATATTTAGCTTTTAATATCCAATAATCAGAACAGAGCCAAAAACAATATAATCAGCTCACTGCAGCCTTTACCATGCGAGGTTTGCCCTGCATATCCCTGCGTAGCTCTGTATCCGCAAATCCCGCTTCCTTTAACAATTTCAGGGTTTCTTCCGGGTAATGCTCATTGATTTCAAAAAAGAGCAGCCCGCCTTCAGCAAGATGATTCAGAGCGAATCCAGCAATGGTTTTATAATAAACTAAAGGATTTGTGTCTTCCACAAAAAGTGCTGTTTCGGGCTCATAATCCAGAACATTGGGTCGCATTCGTGATTTCTCAGCATTTGTGACATAGGGCGGGTTGGATACGATGATATCCCATTTGCCAGGATGTTTTGATGCTGAAAAGATATCTTTTTTTTCGATTTTGATATCCATGCCATATTTCCGGGCATTTTTCCGGGTTACTTCCACTGCTTTCTCCTGAACATCCCAGGCCGTAATTTCACTATCAGGCCATACCGTTTTTACAGCCAAAGGGATGCACCCGCTTCCGGTACCAATATCAAGCACCCGGATTCCGGGTTTGCAATACTGCACCACCCAGTCCACCAGCTCCTCCGTTTCGCGGCGCGGGATGAGTACCCCCGGCATCACATGTAAATCCAGGCCGTAAAACCAGGCCTGTCCGAGCACATATTGCAGCGGTTCATGATTAAGCAGGCGCGTCATAGCTTCGTTCAGCGCTGTGAGGTTTTCTTTATCAATAATATTATGCTTTGACAAAACCTGAGAAGCTTTATTTAAACCGGTAACAGCTTCAACTAAAATCTTTGTAATATTCAGAGCCTCCTCAGGAGGATAAAGCTCTTCCAGCTTCTTTACTGACTCATTTTTCCAGGCTTCAATCGTCATCGTCTTTTTTCTGTTTACAGCTACCGTTTAGGTTTTCATTTCTCAAATAATCCTGCTAATATTGCAAAGATAAAACCAAATTCCATGCTTTACCTAACGCTGGCCGTTATCGCTTCTACCTTGATTATCGTAACATTCAGGCTGTTCGAAAAGTATGGCATTGAAAAACTGCCGGCAATCAGCACAAACTATTTTGTTGCTTCTCTGCTGGGCTATCTTACGGTTTATGATCAGGTACATTTTGCTGAGTTTCCTCAGAAAAAGTGGTTTTGGTCTGCCATTATCGTCGGGTTTACCCTCATCATTGCATTTAACTTTTTTGCGATGTCGGCACAAAAAGCCGGAGTGTCCATAACCGCCATCGCCAGCCGCATGTCTGTAGTTATCCCTGTAACCTTAGGATTGCTCATTTTTGATGATGCGGCCACACCTTTAAAAATTGCAGGCATTCTAACAGGTTTAGTTGCTTTTTACATGACGTTTAAAAAAGAAAAAGGAGTTGAGGTAAACAAAAAATACGTCTACCTGCCTTTTCTATTATTTCTGGCTGTTGGTATAAACGATTCCATGCTGAAAGTTTCGCAACACTACTTCATAGACGGGGAGTTTGTGCTCTTTCTGGCTACTGCATTTTTAGTGGCGCTTATCATAGGTACTGTTGTTTCTTTTATTTCTGCCGGCAAAAAAACATTCCGATTCAAAAAGAAAAACCTTATCGCCGGCAGTTTGCTTGGCATCTTTAACTGGTATTCTACATTTTACTTTTTAAGGGGGATGGATACGATACCTGTTTCTGTTATTGTACCCATTTACAATGTAAGCGTGGTAGCTTTATCCGCAATTCTGGGTTTTGTTATCTTTAAAGAACGAATTACACGCGACAACTGGATCGGGGTAATTCTGGCCGTTGCAGCTATCATTATGATTGCAAGAGCTTAAAACTATGCATACAGATATAAACAAAAAGAAGCTTATAATTTTTGCAGCGATCAGCCTGTTTTTTGTGGCTCAGGTATCAGCAAGCATCGCTTTTCTGAATAATGATCAACTGACTCAGCACCTGAATAAGGCAGAGGGCAAAGAAAAACTGGAGCTGCTCAGCGCACTGACGCGCCACCATCAGTTTACTGATGTTGAAAAGCATGCGGAATACGGCCAAAAATACCTTGCTGCTGCTAAAGAGGCCCAATCAGAAAAAGATATTTTTGAAGCGCATCTGAAGCTGGCAAAGGCTTTTTACAACAAGCACAACTTAGAGAAGTCGCAGCATCATGCCGATAAAGCTTTTGATATCAGCATTAAATATGATAACGACTTATGGTATGCCAGGGCGTTAATGCTACAGGTTATGTATTCGCTAAAAAAGTTTAAACTTCAGGACGCCTCCATACAGCTTGACGCTGCTGAACGCATCTACAAAGCATCAAACCGCCGGAAGGAAATGCGTGAAGTGTTCTTATTCAGGGCGTATATTGCCGAATACACCAACCAAATCGGCAAAGCCCAGAAAAACATTGAGCGTGCATATGTTGCAGCAGAAAATTATGGTGATTCATTATCGTTTATCCAAGTGCAAAATTATGAGGCTGATTTTTATAATCGACGCGGAGACTTTATCAAATCTTTAACATTGTATAATGAACTATCTTCATTTGAAAAGCAACACAATTTTGATTTTCTTCGTGCTTCTGCTTTGGTTGGTATAGCCTCGGTTTACCTTAGCCTTGATGAATGCGGTAAGGCCCGGGAATACCTCGACGAGGCTTTTTTGCTTTCGCTAAGCAGCGGCAATATCATGGCCCGGGGACGCGCCCTAAAGCATCGGGGAAATTGCCACGCCAAACAAGGCGATTTTTCTGATGCAGAAACGCAATATCAAAAAGCCCTGAAAATATTCATTTCCATCGATGATAAGCTGCAAACCGGACGCGTCAATAACAATCTGGGCGTTATTGCGCTTTCCAGGAATAATTTCAAATCGGCCGAAAGCTATTTCAACAAAGCTATAGCTATTTATGAAGAACTCCCGTTTTTGTATTCCAAAGCTAAAACCATTCGCAATTTGGGAAGGCTAAACCTTAAAGAAGGCAATATCCAAAAAGGAATAGCATTCTTTGAACAAAGCACCCTGCTGGCGACTGAAGGGAATTACGAAGAAATACTGATCCTGAATTATCAGTCGCTTGCTGATTATCATGAGGATGCAGGTGAATTCCGGAAAGCATACAGTTACCTCAAGAAAAAGAATAAACTCGAAGACAAAAGCCTGGACGACATCTACATGAAGCTGACCAACTTGCAGGAGCAGATGGAGAAAGAAAAGCAGTTGATGCATTACAGGCTCAAAAATGCCAATTATAAAAACCAAAAGCTTGACGAAAAAACACGTCTGAGAATGCTTTGGTTTGGCGGAGGTGTTTTGATTTTTATTATGATTGTTTCGTTCGTACTTTATTTAATCTGGCGTAAAAAAGTAAAAAACCCTGCCGCTAAATTTGTCAATCGTAACCCCGATGCGCATCATGACGAAATCGACATTCTGAAGGCACGCTATACATTTAATGCCATAGGCGATGGGGTAGTTTGGGTTAACGAGCAGGGAAAAGTTGTTTACTTTAACAAAATTGCGGAGTCGTATTCCTCAAAAGCCCGACCTGAACGAATTGAAGACCTGCTTCCGGGAATTACGGAACAAAGCTGGCAGAAACGCTGGGAAAAGATGTACTATAAGCACCCTTATATATCTGAGGAACATCAAATACATCAGGAAAACCGGCAGCTACACGTTGAAGTGTCTATGAATATGCTCAGCCATGAAAAAAGTGTGTTTGTAGCGATCATTCTGAAAGACATTACTTCCAGAAAGAAACAAGAAGAAGAGTTGCGCCGGGCCATAGAAAAAGCCAAAGAGTCAGACCACTTCAAAACGAGGTTGATCAACAATATTTCTCATGAAATGCGTACTCCGCTAAACGCCATAAGTGGGTTTATCTCTGAACTGAGTGAGAAAAACAGTCCGCAAGAGCAAGAAAAATATATTGAAAACATCAGCCAAAGTTCTGAACGGTTAACCCATTTAATGAATGAAATCATTACCGTATCTAAAATAGAAGCGGAAAACCTTAAAATGGACATTAAACAGGTAAACCTCCACGATTTACTCAACCAAATTATCCGTCAGTATCGTAATGAGCTGAAGCGGCTAAACAAACCGGTAGATATCATAGATGATTTTGCTTTTTATGACCGTGAAGTAGTGGTTTCGGCGGATGAAAAACATTATATGGAAGTACTCCGGCAATTGATGGATAACGCTGTGAAATTTACTGAAAAAGGTGAAATCAGAGTGGGTTACCGCTTTGTTGAAGACGATATGGTAGAAGTTTTTGTGCAGGACACGGGCACAGGCATTCGAAAAGATTTCCTCCCGCAGGTTTTTGAGTTATTCAGCCAGGCCGATGATTCGGACACCCGCAAGTATAAAGGCGCGGGGCTGGGATTGAGCATCAGTAAAAATCTGATGACCCTAATGCGCGGAACATTAACTTTTGACACTGAAGAAGGTCGTGGAAGCATTTTCAAAACCATTTTGAAAGGACACACAATAAAACGCGAAGAAAAAGGTCAAACAAATACCGATTCCAGCGACATCAGGGTTGTAGTTCTTACAGATTCAGCCACGACAGGAACATACCTTAAGGCCATATTAAAAAAAACCATTCCATCCATTATTATCTATGATAACCTTAAAGAAGGATTAAAAGCATTGCCCTATCATCAACCTGATGTGCTAATTATCAACCAATCCATGATTCAATACGGCGAAAAGCAAATCTGTTCGTCAGTGCGTGAAGTTTTACCCGAAACCAAAATCCTGTTATTGCATGGCGGGGAGAAATTTGATAAGCAACAGTTTGATGGCGTCATCGAACCCAATTTCACAAAACAGGAAATCAACGACGCGATTTTCTCA
Source organism: Bacteroidota bacterium (assembly GCA_051747665.1). Lineage (GTDB taxonomy): Bacteria > Bacteroidota > Bacteroidia > Bacteroidales > JAIPAH01 > JAIPAH01. The sequence goes on from JBNJGK010000049.1 coordinate 18,879, forward strand.
GTGCTGAAAAAATGATAAACCACTTTCGCAAATCATCACTCACCAAACGCTTTCAATAAAAAACTGCGATTTAGCACCGCTCTCAGTTCCAGGCTGTGATGAAAGCTCTCTTGTTGCATAAGGTAAAACCCTTCTGCTAAAAAAGACACCATCAAGCCTTCATAAAACTGCTTGCTGTAATCATAGCCGGCATGCACCATCTTTAGTTGCTGGAAATGGTTTGCGGGGTCATACAATTCCGTAGTCTGAAACATCGGATGACCATTTGGAGCTATGAATTTTTCCGCTTCAAAATAGCCGGCATTAAAGGTATGGGTATCAAAATTCAGTTTGATCTCTGCCTGTATGGCATCGCCCTCTTCATGCGCCCAGGGTGCATTTCCGTTGATATCACGATAAGTAAAGTAACCCACAGATATTTTGCCGTAATTCAAAAAACCGGGCGGAAAATCGTGATAAAACACCAATCTGTGATGCGTATTGAGCACTGTGCTTACCGGAAGTTCGGAATTGTCAATCTGACCTCCCTTATGCCCGGCTATCCATTGGCTGCTCATCGATAACGAAATTGAGGGCAGCTCCAAAAAAGTCCATTCACCCGAAAACCCTGCCTGAAATTGTTCCCGGAAGGGATCGCCA
>JBNJGK010000050.1:0-19514 GCA_051747665.1 Bacteroidota bacterium
TAAGCAAATAAAGCGGAGACGGAGGGATTCGAACCCCCGGTCCGCGCGGGGCGGACAACGGTTTTCGAGACCGCCGCATTCGTCCACTCTGCCACGTCTCCAATCAATGCAAAATTACATGATAACTCTCGTTTTGCAATACGAAGGTACGTAAATAAAAAAGGGAGACCTTTTCAAGCCTCCCGGTGGTACCACCTGGAATTGAACCAGGGACACACGGATTTTCAGTCCGTTGCTCTACCAACTGAGCTATGGTACCTTCTGCGTATTTGCGGTGGCAAAGGTATAAAAATAATCTTTTCACCATCAAAAAACAGGATAATTTTTATGCTCAGGGCGTATTTTTTTGGTGTGTTAAATTCCGTTAAAATAGTGTTGCCTATAAATCAAAGCGTTAATTTTGCCCTGTGAACTTAGTCATAGACATAGGCAATACGTTAACGAAAGTGGCATTGTTTGAAAATAATGCCCTGATGCATCTTCACTCCTATCCGGTTTTTGATGCTGCTGACGTCCTGTTTTATTACAAAAAGCACCGTATTGAAAAAGCTGTTATTTCTTCTGTTGGCACAAACCCCGAAAGCATTTTCAAACACATCCGGGAAAAGGAAAAAAGCAGGGTCTTGATGTTAGACCATCACACTCCATTGCCATTTAAGGTAAACTATAAAACGCCCGAAACTTTAGGAAAAGACAGGTTAGCTTCCGCTGCCGCAGCTTTTCAGGAGTTTCCCGGCAAGGATATTCTGGTTGTAGATGCTGGCTCGTGCATCACTTACGATGTGCTTACCCGTGATGGCACATTTCAGGGTGGCGCCATCAGTCCGGGCGTTACTATGCGCTACAACGCCATGCATACGTTTACACAGAACCTTCCCCAACTGAAGCCTCAGGAAGATGCAGAAATCACAGGCAAAAGTACAGCAGAATGCATGCACTCCGGGGTAATCAATGCTGCTGTTTGTGAAGTGGATGGAATGATAGAAAAATATTTACGCATGCATGACAGCATGGAGGTTGTCATGACCGGCGGAGATTTAATTTATTTTGATAAGAAGTTAAAAAATAACATATTTGCACGGCCAAAAATCGTGTTAAAAGGGTTGAATATAATATTGGAAAATTATTTTGAAAATTAGCAAAGCATTACATAGTTGGCTTATAATGGTTGCGCTGTTAGCAACCTTGAACGGATTCTCGCAGGCGGATTACAGCTCGCCCTACTCGCGTTATGGTATAGGTGATTTAACGCACACCAACCATCCGGCGCAAATGAGTATGGGCGGAATATCTGTCGCTATGCGCAATTCCAAATTAATAAATTACCGCAACCCGGCATCATATACCGCATATGATTCCATGTCTTTTGTCTTTGACGGAGGCGTACGCCAGCGGATTAGCAACTGGGAAACCTTAAATAACTCGCAGCAATCCGAATTTTCCTCACTGGGATATCTTACAATGGGGTTTCCTATTACAAACTGGCTTAAAGTTACTACGGGACTGATACCTTTGAGCGACGTAGGTTATCAGATCAACGACCAACGCATTATAGATGACATTGGAAACATTGAGCATATTTATGAAGGTGATGGCGGAATAAACGAATTTTTCATCGGTGGTGGTATCAAAGTATCTGAACGCTTGTCTCTCGGAGTAAATGCCTCGTATGTGTGGGGCGATGTAGACTTAAGCCGGCTCACCTCCTTCCCTGACTCCCTGTATTATTGGGCGGCTAAAGTGTCTAAAAACAGGCATATAAGTGATGTTAAGCTTTCTTACGGATTGCAATACATTCAGCCGATTAACGAAGATTGGCGTGCCATTGGAGGCATTACATACAGCAACAACGTCGGGCTTAATGCTACTGAGGAACACATTACCACCCAGATTTTAAGAAACCCTAACGGCGTTGAGTCTGTAAATGATACCATTTCTCACAGTCCAAACAACGAAGGAACGATTTCGTTGCCCGCCAGCTACGGAGCCGGTGTAATGTTTGAAAAAAATGATCGCCTGAAATTTGGACTGGACTACCGCTTTGAAAACTGGCAGGATTTTGAAGCCTTTGGAACTTCTGATTCCTTACAAAACAGCAGTTACCTGGCCGTAGGTGCTGAGTATTTACCGGAGCACAATGTGCTATCCAGCTATTTCAAAAAAATAAAATACAGGATGGGCCTGCATTATTCTGACACATATCTTCAGCTTAATAATACTCAATTAACAGAAGTTGGCATAGCTTTTGGTATGGGTTTACCATTGCAAAGTTCGGGTTCATCTGTCAACCTCGGTTTTGAAGTAGGTAGAAGAGGAACAACGGATAATGCATTAGTTAAAGAAAATTATTTTAAATTTACATTGGGAATTTCGATTTTTGAACGCTGGTTCATTAAACGAAAATATCAATAACCAAAACTTGAAATATGAAACGGAGCATAATTTTAACCGGTTTAGCAATTCTCTTCTCAGTATTGCTATCTAATAGTCTTCAGGCTCAGGAAGATGCTAAACAAATCCCTAAGTACGGGAAGGATAGTATTAAAACACTAACCAAGCTTTCACTATACCAGGAGTTTTATAACCAATGGAAAAAAGACGGCTATAAAGGGAGTGCCATACATGACGCCCTGGAATCATGGCGTTGGTTGTTTGAAAATGCACCCCGCGCATCTCAGAACATGTACATTCATGGTTCGAAAATGTATCGTTACCTCATTAAAAAAGCAGATGATGAAAAACGCAAGGAAGGACTGCTTGATACATTAATGGCGGTATATGATAACAGGCTGACTTATTTCCCTACAAACAGCAGAGGAAAAAGCCAGGAAGGCAAAATTCTGGGATATAAGGGTGTTGACCTGTACCAGTTTGCTCCTGACAGGACAGATGAGGTTTATGACATTCTGAAAAGGTCAGTGAACTTACGTGGTGAAAATTCGCAAAGCGCTGTTCTGGTTTATTACTTCAGAGCGGCCATTCAAAAACACAAAAATGGGGAAGCAGATAAATCCATTATTGTAGATACCTATGACGAAATTTCAGAAATAATTGATACGAATCTGGAGAAATATGCCGACGATAAACGCAGGCTATCCATGTGGGAAAACGTTCAGGGCAATATTGAAAACTCTTTTGAACCTTATGCTACGTGCGAGGATTTAACCCGTATCTACCGTGCCAAGTTTGAGGAGAGCCCCGAAGATGTAGACTTGCTGGACAAAATCACAAGTATCCTTGATGATAAAAACTGTGATGATACAGACCTTTTCTTTGAAACCACAAAGAAATTGCATGAGTTGAGACCTACAGCAGAATCCGCCAAAAAAATGGGCCGGATGCTTATGGCTGAAGAGAAGTATGATGAAGCCATCAAATATCTGAAAGAATCAACAGAACTTTTTGAAGATGAAGTTGAGAAAGCAGATGCTTTTAAATATCTCGCCAACATTTATTCAATGGAAGAACAATTTGAAACCGCAAGAGAGTATGCATACAAGTCGCTTGATCTTATCCCTAAGGATGGAGACCTGTATATCATGATTGGAGATATGTATGCTTCTTCTGCGGATCAGTGTGGTAACAACGACCTTACATCCAAAGAAGCTTATTGGGCTGCTGTAGATAAATATCAAAAAGCAAAACAAATAGACAGCTCTGTTGCTGACAAAGCCAATGATCGCATCAAAACTTACAAACAATATTTCCCGAGAAAGGAAACCATCTTTTTCCATGATTTGGAAGAAGGAGAAAGTTATGAAGTGGGATGCTGGATTAACGAAACCACTACGGTAAGAGCTTCAGATTAATAACAAGACAGACATTTTCATAAACCCGCCTGAACGCTTTTCAGGTGGGTTTTTTTGATGATAATGCATTATCTGTAGCAACAAAGGTAGAATATGCAAAAGAAAGTATCCATGAAGCGCAAGATTCGTAAAGCGGCAACACATATATTTGCCCTTGTTGTGATTGCGATGTTTATGATTTCGGCTTATTCATGCAGCAACGATCCGGAAGAAGTCCGGAAGATGACGCAACATGATACCTTACCCCAGCAGCAGGCTGAAGACGTGTTAATGTATTACAGCGAAAATGGCGAAGTGGTTTTTGAATTGTCGAGTCCGAAAGTTGAAACATACCAGGAAGACACAGCCAGAACGATATTCCCTAAAGGTTTTGAAGTAGTATTTTATGATTCTACAGGAAATAACATCCGCTCAAAATTAACCGCCAATTATGGCATAAAAAACGACAAACAAAAAATTATGATCGCCCGCGGAAACGTAGTAATTAACAACTATGAAAAAAACGAGCGCCTCAACACCGAGGAACTCATCTGGAACCAGAGGCAAAAACGCATTTACACAGACAAATTTGTTACAATTACTACCGATGAACAGGTCTTTTACGGTGAAGAGGGCATGGAGTCGGATGAGTCGTTTAACTCCTGGACTATCAAAAAATTAAGTGGAAAAATGGAAATCGAGGAAGAGTAAATGGCTGAATGTTGTATATTTAACCACATAAAACAAGCACAACGTAATATATGAATACCGCCTGGCTTATCATCATTTCCACTTTAGTCATGTCGGCCTTTTTTTCCGGCATGGAAATCGCTTTTGTGAGTTCCAACAAGTTAAAGATGGAATTAGACAAAAAGAAAGGAGCTTATACAGCACGCCTGATTTCTCACTTTGCTGATATGCCCACACGTTTTATTGGCGCCCTGCTTATGGGTAACAATATTGCCCTGGTCCTTTACGGGATGGGGATGACACAGGTGCTTGATCCCTGGCTGCTTTCCTTTTTGCCGGAAACCCTCTCAAATAAGTCCTTTATTCTGCTTTCCGAAACCATTGTATCAACCCTGATCATTTTGTTCATTGCAGAGTTTTTTCCGAAAGCTGTTTTCAGAATTCACGCTAACGGCGTGCTGCGTTTCTTTTCCATTCCTGCTGCCGTATTTTATTATCTGTTCTACCCCATAATTATCATTTACCTTACCATATCTGAATTTATTATCAAAAATGTATTCAGGATAAAAACACTAAAACAAAAAGCTGATTTCAGTTACATAGATTTAGACCATTATCTTAAGGAATTTGCACCTGATAATTCACAAGAAAGCGACATAAAGCAGGAATTGCAAATGTTTCAAAATGTTATTGATTTCAAGTCTGTCAAGCTCAGAGAATGCATGGTGCCGCGTACCGAGGTAGTTGCTGTAAACGAAAATGACCCGGTAGAAACACTTCGGAATGCTTTTGTTGAATACGGGCTGTCGAGAGTAATGATATATTCTGAAAGCATGGATAACATTGTTGGATACTGCCATTCATCTGATTTGTTTAAAAAACCCGAAACCATCAAAGAGGTTACCCGGGCCATATCGTATGTGCCTGAAACCATGCATGCCAATGATGTTCTCTCTCTTTTTATCGATCAAAACCAAAACATTGCCATTGTAGTGGATGAGTTTGGCGGCACAGCAGGTTTGGTTACTATGGAAGATATTATTGAAGAAATTTTTGGAGAAATAGAAGATGAATATGATGAAGAATTCATGATTGAGAAAAAAATTGATGATGACGAATATATTTTTTCGAGCCGCCTCGAAATTGATTATCTAAACGAAAAATACAATTTAGATTTGCCTGTATCGAATGATTATGAAACGCTTTCCGGATTGCTAATCCATTATCAGGAAAGCATACCGCTTACGGGCCAACGCATAGAAGTAGGGCAATACACCTTTATTATTTTAGCGGCAACCCGCAAACGTGTAGAAAAAGTAAGGATGTTAATCAACCAGGAAGGTCAATCATTCCATCCATAAAAAATTCCGGCTCAACCTTTACAACCTTTCAGCACATAAAAAAAATTTTTAATCCTTCGTAATCTGTTGTAGATTTGCACCCTTATTTAAGAAAAAACACTTGAAATAAAATGGCAGCAATAGGACAAATAAGAAAAAGATCAGGATTACTCATTGCAATTATTGGGGTGGCGCTGGCCGCTTTTGTTTTGGGAGACCTTTTTAAAAGCGGGGGCCAGGGAGGCCGTCAGAATGTTCCCGTAGCAGTAGTGAATGGAGAAGAAATTTCTTACAGGGATTTTAACCGTGAAGCAGAGCAGAATATAGAAAACCAAAGGCAAAGGAGCCAAAACGGCGACATTTCAGACCAACAGCGTTTTTCTATTCGTCAGCAAACGTACGAGCAAATGGTGCGTGAAATCCTCTTGCAAGAGCGCTACAATGAACTGGGAATAGAAGTAACCAAAGAAGAGCTCTTTGAATTAGTGCAGGGCAGCAACCCGCACGAGGTTATCGTTAACAACTTTACTGACCCAAACACCAATCAGTTTAACCCTGAAAATGTACGTCAGTTTCTTGCAAACCTAGACCAAATGGAAAGGGCGCAAAGACAACAATGGATAAACCTCGAGCAATATATCAAAGAGGACAGAAAAAGCCAAAAATTCAATAACCTGATAACCAAAGCTTATTATGTTCCGGATTCGATAGCCAAGCTAAGATATCAGGAGCAGGGAACTTCTGCCAATATTGATTATTTTGGGATCAAATATCAAACCGTATCAGATGATGAGGTAACCGTTTCGGAAGAAGACTATCAAAACTATTACGACGAAAACAAAAATCGTTTTAAAAACGATGAACCACAGAAAAATGTAGAGTATGTTGTTTTTGATGTACAAGCTTCAGAAGAAGACATTCAAGCAATAGAACAGCAGGTTCAGGACCTTCATGACGAACTTACTGAACTGGATTTGGACCAAGTTCCTCAGTTTGTTAATGCCGTTTCTGACGAGCCTTATGACAGCTCCTGGAAATCGCAAGCCGATCTTCCCGCCCGCATAGAGTCTACTATGTTTAACAGCGAGCCCGGAACGATTGAAGGCCCTTACCGCGAAAACGAACAATACCACATCGCACAATTACTGGAAACAACTACCCGTCCGGATTCTGTGAAAGCCAGCCACGTTTTAATAGCTTACTCCGGTGCGAACCGTGCACAGGAGGATGTGACCAGAACACGCGAAGAAGCCAGCACTTTTGCTGACAGTTTGTTTAACGTAATAAAGAATAATCCCTCATCCTTTGAAAACAAAGCCCGGGAACACTCTGACGGACCCACAGGAGCACAAGGGGGAGACTTAGGCTGGTTTGCTGACGGCGCAATGGCCTATAACTTCAACGAAGCTGTAATAAACGGAAATGAAGGTGATATTGTAATGGCAGAAACTCCCTTTGGATTCCACATTATTGAAATCACCGGAAAGAAAGACCCGGTTAAAAAAGTAAGAGTAGCTCAAATTGTCCGGGATATTGTTCCAAGCAGCCAAACATATCAGAACTATTACACAGAAGCAAGTGCACTAGCCGGTGAAAGCGAAAACTATACACAGTTTGAAGAAAATATTGCCGAGCAAGGTTTAAACAAGCGTAGTTCCGGCTTCTTCGGCAAATCCAAAAACAACTTCCCTGGCATCAGCAATGCTCGTGCTGTGGTAAGGTGGGCTTTTGATGAAGAAACCAAACTCAATGACGTTTCTCCTGTTTTTGAAGAATCCGATAAGTTTATTGTAGCTGCCCTGGTAGAAGAGCGAAAAGCCGGCCTCCTGCCTCTGGAAGAAATCAAAGAGCGGATTGAGCCTCTCGTATTACGCGAGAAAAAAGCAGAAAAAATTATTAAGGAAATTGAGGATACCCCTGGCAACTTTAAAGCTAAAGCCTCTGCTTTGGATGCAGAAATTATGCATTATGACGAGCTGAACTATAGTGCGCAAAACCTTAAAGAGTTTGGCCAGGAAGCTGCAGTGATTGGTAAAATATTCACCCTCGAAGAAGGGGAAACGTCCGATCCAATTCAGGGTAATATGGCTGCTTATGTAGTTAAGATGAATCAGATATCTTATCCAAGAACCATTACCAACTATCAAGGTACAAAGCAATCTATGATACAGCAATATCAAAGAAACACAGCCCGGATTTATCAATCAATTAAAGAAGAAGCCGACATCGAAGATAATACGCTGATTGCTTTCTAAGAATCCGTTAATGCATATGAAAAAAGAGCAATTGCCCGTGCAGTTGCTCTTTTTTTTATCTAAACCAGAACATTTCTGCGGTTGGCATCCAGCTTCAGGAAAATAAACAACAAGATAGTAAAGGCCCACAGCGAAGAACCGCCATAACTAACATAAGGCAAGGGTATCCCGATAACAGGAACCAAACCAACGGTCATGCCAATATTGATGGTAAAATGAAATAGCAGTATCATTATCACACCATATCCGTAAACCCGGCTGAACCGCGAACGCTGCCGCTCTGCAAGAAAAACCAGCCGGATTAATAACATGACAAACAAAAGTATTAAGGCGGAACTCCCAACAAAACCCCATTCTTCTCCTACAGTACAGAAAATAAAGTCAGTGCTCTGCTCGGGTACAAAATTATACTTGGTCTGTGTGCCTTCTAAAAAGCCTTTCCCGCTGAACCCTCCTGAACCTATTGCTATTTTGGATTGGTGCACATTGTATCCGGCTCCTCTGTTGTCAACTTCTTGTCCTAATAGCACTTTAATCCTGACTTGTTGGTGGGGTTGTAAAAAATTTTTAAAGCCATATTCAATGCCATAAGACACCCCAGAAGACAACACAAGGGAAACAACGATGGCTATGATGGCGTTTTTTTGTTTCTTGAACAACAATATTAACAAAACAGCTATCCCTGCCAGAGCAGAAATAACCACCCATTTGCCGGCAATTAGCGTAGACAAAAAGATCACCACCATAGCTGCGGCAAAATAAAGCAAACCCGGCGTCATCCCTTCGCGGTAAAGAACCATGACAAAAGCAGCAAACACCAAAGCCGTGCCGGTATCGTTCTGAAGAAAAATAAGCGCGGCAGGCAGGAGTATAATTATAAACGCTCTTAGTAAATATTTGAGTTTTCTGAGATCAATATTCGGCATGGTTAAATACTTTGCAAGCGCCAATGCCGTTGCAAACTTGGCAAACTCAGCCGGCTGAATCGCAACAGAACCTATCTGAAACCACGACTTTGAGCCTGCAATTTCCTTTCCGCCTACAAGAACCCCAAGCAAAAGCAGCATTACGGCAACATAAATCAAAAAAGAAAAGTTCTCATATATTCTGGCATCAATCAATAGCAGCAAAAAAGCCAAAAAAGCGGCTGCCGCTATCCATATCATTTGCTTCCCATAACGCTGCGTCACATCAAAAATACTCTGATGAGCTTCATCAAATACAGCAGAGTAAATATTTATCCAGCCAAAAAGCACAATCAGGCCGTAAAAAAAGACGGTAAGCCAATCAATATTGGCAAATATATTATTTCGGTTATTCATATTCTGTCTGTTGCGGATTATTGATTAAATCTCCCTCCAGCATCCGGTCTTCTACCCATTTCCGTGATACTTTACCATTCAAATACTTTTCAATCATTAATGTGGCAATAGGTACAGCCCATTTTGAACCAAACCCTGAATTCTCCACAATCACGGAAAGAGCAATTTCCGGGTCATCCACAGGGGCAAAAGCAATGAATATAGAATGGTCTTCGCCGTGTGGATTCTGAACCGTGCCGGTTTTTCCACCCATCGGAATACTGTCATTTTTATACCATCGGGCTGTGCCATGGTCTGCATTATACACACGATACATCCCTTCAACCACAGGCTCAAAAGCCGTAGAGTCAAATAAGGATTGTCGCCTTTTCGTAAATGGTTGCTCAAGGTTTTCCTGCCCGGCAACTGAGTCGAGCAAATGCGGCGGATAATAGTATCCCCTGTTAGCTACTATTGCCGTAAAATTAGCCAATTGCAAGGGCGTAACCATAATCTCTCCTTGTCCGATAGACAGAGAGCGTATCGTCATAGCGTTCCAAAACCCTCTGCGATAAAAACTGTCAAAGTAAGTGTCCTGCGGGATAAACCCATGCTTTTCGTTGGTAACATCAGTATTAAATGCTTGGTTGAAACCCAGGCTGGTTACATGATTTCTCCATTGGTTAAACCCATCCACCACCGATTCTTGCTGTGGATTGGAAATAATTCTGTCAAAAGTCTTCCAGAAATAAGGATTGCAAGATTGCTCTATTGCCTCCGGAAGGTTTAGCGGCGATTTGTGGTTATGGCTGCATTTTATGGGCCATGCCGTAACACCCTGACAGGAAAACTGGGTGTTTCGGGATATCTGACCGGTTTGTATACCAACAAGGGCATTCACAGGCTTAAAGGCTGATCCGGGAGGATATTGAGCCATCAAAGCACGATTAAAAAGCGGTTTAAGCGTATCGCGGTTTAGCTGCGTGTAATTATCCCCTCTGACGCGACCTACTAACAAGTTTGGATCATAAGACGGCGAAGAAACCAGTGCTAGAATTCCTCCGCTTGAGGGCTCTATGGCTACGATGCTGCCAATCTTGTTTTCCATCAGCTTTTCACCGTATTTTTGCAATTCCACATCCAGCGTAGTATAAAGATCTTTACCCTTGATGGCTGCCGTATCATATATTCCTTCCTGATAAGAGCCCTTTTTACGGTTCATCACATCCACCATAACCATTTCCATGCCCTTTTTTCCCCGCAGCTTTTTCTCGTAGGTGCCTTCAATACCACTTACGCCGATATAATCGCCTTGCTGGTAATACGGATCTTTCTTCAAGTGACGTGTGTTGACTTCACCCAGATATCCTAAAGAGTGCGCGGCTACCGGATGAGGATAATTCCGTAAAAAACGGGATTGAACATAAAACCCGGGAAATTTATACAGCTTTTCTTCAAAATAAGCATATTCTTTCTTAGAAATTTGTCTTAAGAAAACAGATGGTTTAAAATAGGAATAGGATTTGGCTTTTCGGAGTTGTTTCTCGATAAATTCCTTTTTGATATCCAGCAGGTTGGCCAGCTCTAAGGTATCAAAGGTTCCAATGCGGTGGGGAACCACCATTATATCATAAGCCGTTTCATTATATACAAGCAACTCCCCGTTACGATCATAAATCAATCCGCGTGCAGGATATATAGTTTCTTTCCGCAGCACATTGCTTTGTGCTGAAAGTCTGTAGTGCTCATCAACAATTTGCAGGTAAAACAACCTAACAACAAACAGCAATCCAACTAAAAAAATACCAAAAATGATAAAATACTTCCTCGACGAATAGTCCTTGCGCATATTTCCTCTGCCTTTACACTACAAAAATAATGATTTCAAATGGTGCAGGCAGTAAAAAAATGCAACGCCGGTTTCTTTTAGAAATCCCCTTCCATTTCCATATCGGGTTCTTCACCTCCCTGGCGTCCGTTCCGCTTACGCTGATAATCGTTGATTTTATAGCTAAGGCTTAACCTTACAATTTGAGAGTCACGGTTAAAGTCTTGTTTTACATAATAATTGGGCTGATCGGTAATCATATCTCTTCCCATTGTACCAAACACATCCCGCATACTGGCAGTAACGTTAAGTTGCTTTTGCAGGAAATCCTGGCGCACTGCTATGGAAGTATAGAAAAAGCTTCCTCTCTCGCCCTGGATTGTAATGCTTGGACCACGGTAATAGCCTCTGATTTGCACACGGGAATTCTCGGCAAGTTTAAAATCATTATTCATGCGTAAGGTCCAGTTATTGCTCTCCCGCGAAATATCCTCACCATTCAGATTATCTTCTACAACAAAACGGTAATAACTTCCTGATAAATTTGTGCTCCACCATTTAAAAAGATCAGCATTGATCATCAATTCAGCACCCATCCGCTCTTCTTTGTTTACGTTTTCGAATGTCATCAGCATAATGTTCTCTTCGGCATCATAAAGTTCATTGATGCGCGTGATTTCATTCGTTGTATTGCGGTAAAAAGCTTCTATTGTAGCAAAGCCTTGTTTAAAGCGCTTCATCAGCGACAAATCATACGAATCTGTATATTCAGGCTCCAACGCCGGGTTTCCCTGTCTCAGGGTATACCGGTCGCGATAGCTTATCACCGGATCCAGGAACCACCCTCTTGGGCGGCGTATCCGCTTGCTGTAAGACGCCATGATTTTATGCTTGTCATCTATATCTAAGCTTGTGTGCATTGACGGAAACCAATCCCAGCGGTTGATTACGTAGGAATCACCGGTAATGTTAGAAATAGACCTGTCTGTATATTCACCTCTGAATCCTGCCTGAAATCCAAATATTCCAAGGTTTCCTGAATAAGTTGAGTAAGCTGAGGAAATGTTCCTGTCAAAAGTGTACTCGTTATAGAAATCAGGGTCTTTTACCCATTCATCAGCCTCATTGTCATAAAAAGAAAAATCATACGTGTTGTTTTCATTGCTCAAACGGGTCTGCATCCCGGCTTCAAACTCTTGTTCTTCACCCAGAGGCAGAGAATAATCAACCTTAAACCGGTAGCTGTTTTCATCGCCTTCTTCTGTGCTGCGCACGCCCTCTAAAAACACATCTTCATCATTGACATCAAAAGGGTCAAAACTGGCATCAGAAGGTACGTCTTCCTGGTTGTCAAAAGATTCGTTATCGCGTGAGGAATAATACATCATGGCCTGCAACCGATGGCCATTATCATTAAAACGCAAATCATAATTCAGCGTTCCCTGGTAATAATCGCCGTTTCTATCCATGATGCTCTCGCTGTAAAAGTATTCTGTCAGTGTTTCCGGATCGGTGTAATTGGAAATTTCGCTGTTCATATCAATCCCGAAACCATAGTTTCCTGCTCTTCCTGAAAGGGATAAAGTGTTTCTTTCGTTGATATTGTAATCAAAACCAGCCTTAAATGAGTATCCATCGCGGATAAATTCCCGCTCACGATCTGCATCATAAAAAAATGTTGTGTCGGGCGCATAGGTCTCCCGGTTTATGGTGCCCTCGCCGCCAAACCTTCTGTCGCGGTAGTCAGCTCCAACAAACCATTTCATTTTGTTTTTCTTGTAGTTTAGCAGGAAATCACCGCTTAAACTTTCATCCGTACTGACCGATGAGTTGACAATGCCGTTTAAACCACCACGATGTTCTTCTTTCATCTTAACATTGATAATTCCGCCGCTTCCGTCAGGATCATACTTAGCTGACGGATTCGTAATAATTTCGATTTGTTCTATGCTGCTGGCCGGAAGCTGCTGTAACAAATCATTTCCATCGAGCACTGTTGGTTTTCCGTCTATATACACTTTAAAGTTTTCGCTTCCGCGGATGGAGACATTTCCTTCGATATCCACTTCCACAGAAGGTGTATTTTCCAGTACATCCACAGCAGAACCCCCGGCGGCGTTCAAATCCTTGCTTACGTTAATGATTTTCCTGTCAATTTGATATTCCACCCTGTTTTTATCGGCAGTAACATTCACTCCTTCGAGGTTTTGAGAGGCCACCTGTAATTTTACAGGTTCCAAAGTCACTTTCATATCCGGTGGTTTTACGGTAATGCCTTCCACCTTTTCTTTTTTGTATCCTATAAAATCTGCAATCAGATAGTACTTACCCGGAGGCACATCTTCAATTACGTAGTGTCCATCCTCATCGGCAATAGCGCCGGTGGTTAATGTTGAATCCTTAACTTTGTATAAGGAAACACTGGCAAATTCAAGGGGTTCATCTTTTCCTAACTCAAACACATAGCCTTCTACAACTCCACGGGGCTTTTTCCCGGATTGATAGTTGGTCTGTGCAAATGCCTGTGCGGATAAAAACAATATAGCAATTCCTGCTATTAAAAGGTCTTTCTTCAATCTCATAGCTGTTATTTTATGACGGGTAAAATTATTTCTTCAGCGAATTCGACAACCAAGTAAAACAAAACTTGCTGTCCCTTCCCAGTTTTTTTAAAAAAGATTTCAATACTGATCGCCTAATAAAACAATATGAAAACCAGTTTAGTGTGATTAAGAAAATCAAATCATTCTTTTTCAAGGTAACGCGAAATCACAAGCCGCTGGATTTCTGAGGTGCCTTCGCCGATTTGCAATAGCCGCTGGTCGCGATAAAAGCGTTCTATATCATATTCTTTGATTAATCCGTAACCTCCGTGAATCTGCACGGCTTCATCTGCTACTTCTTTAGCTATTTCAGAACAATAAAGCTTAGCCATGGCCGATTGTTTTCCATAAGGCTCTCCCTGGTCTTTCAGCCAGCAAGCGTTGTACAGGAAACTCCTTGCGTGTTCAATTTTCATGGCCATATCGGCCAGCTTAAAGGCATTAATTTGGAATTTACCGATAGGCTTTCCAAACTGTTTTCGTTCCGAAGCATATTTTTTAGCCATTTCAAATGCTCCCTGAGCCAGCCCCAAGCCCATCGCGGCAATAGAAAGCCTTCCGCCGTCGAGCGTTGAAAGCATGATTTTTGAACCTTGCCCTTTCGTACCCAGGATATTGGACTCGGGAACGTGGCAATCGTCAAAAAACAACATGGAAGTATCGCTGGATCGCCACATCATCTTTTGATGCATGGTTTGACGCGTAAATCCTTTTGTGTCTTTTTCCACGATGATACAGGTAAACTCTGGCTTTCCGTTTTCATCTTTTCCGGATACCGTTTGCACTGTAGCGCCCTGGCTGATATCAGCAGAGCCGTTTGTGATAAAGATTTTAGAGCCGTTAATAACCCATTCGCCATCTTTGAGTTCAGCGCGCGTTTTGGACCCTCGCGAATCGCTTCCGGCCTCCGGTTCGGTAAGCCCGAAAGCCCACAAGACCTCACCTGTAGTTAGCTGTGGGAGATACTTTTCTTTCTGTTCCTGCGTTCCGTAATTAAAAATCGGAGAAACACCCAGCGAGTTATGTGCCGCTAACGTAGCAGCCTGAGAACCATCTACCCGGGCCAACTCCTCTACAGCAATAATGTATGAAAGGGTATCAAGGTTTTGCCCGCCAAATTCTTCCGGCAAGGTCATTCCAAACAGGCCCAGCTCTCCCATTTTCTTGGTTAAATCAGCAGAAAATTGCTCCTTTTCATCCAATTCTGCAGCCACGGGCTTAATCTCCCGTTCTGCAAAATCCCTTACCGTTTGCCGGATTAGTTCATGTTCTTCAGTAATATGAGGATACTTCATGTTTGTTTTTTTATTGAAACAGACAGCGAATTTAAATTGTTTAAGGTTTAAGCTGTCTTTTTAAACAAATTATTTTATTGAATTTTTCGACAGTTCATATATACAAATACGAGTCTGCATTTTCTGAGTTTTTGTTAGTTCAGGTCTATCAGAATAAACCATTTAATGATAAATACTTGTGGATCAGTTGTTTCATATCGTAAAAAAACTCGAATCAAAAAGCTTACTCAAGCAAACCCACAGGAATTTCTACTTCCTGGTTCAGAAACGCCGGAGCAAAAGTTTTTCCCTGTGCATCTATCATCAGCGACTTGGTTCCTCCGCCGTCGAGGGCATGGTCTAACAGAAAATTCAATCCATGCAGATTATCCAGTTCAAAACGCTTTACCGGACCTTTGCATAAAGCTGAAAACATGTTTTTGATATAACCTGCCGTAAGATGTTCTTTTAAAAAGTAGTATATTTTTTCATTCCGCGCTACTACGCCGATATTCACCATATCGCCTTTATCGCCGGAGCGGGCCAGACAAATCTCAGAAAACTTCACTCTCTTTGTTTGACTCTGGCGAGGCCAGTGAGACTTTTCCGGTTTTTTGCTCTCCTGGTGAGGCGTGTCTATCATCTGATCATCCGTTTCAAAGCCGGTAAATGAAGGCACAACCCATTCTTCTTCTACGTTTCCTTCCAAATCCAGGGTTTTTACCGTGGTTTCTACTTCCTTTTTCGGAACCAGAGTAGGCCAGTAAGTCATAACACTTTGCGGCCGCGGCCTTCCTCCGGTTACCGCAACGCCGGGAGGACCGCTCAGAATCACAGGTGCAATGCTTTCGCCGAATTTGTGGATTTTGTCCTGGTTTCTGTCATAAACCGAAAACCGCAATAAAACTTCGTTGGGAGCATGATTTTCCGAGAGATCCAAATGGGTTGAGTTATATCCTATGTATTCTGTGTTTTGCTTTTCGTATTGCTCATTCAAGCGCTGCCAGAAAATTTTCTCAAACTGTTTTGCCTTTTCCAGGGCTTCTCCACCCGAAATAATTAGCGAACCTTTGGCTTTAAACCCATCGGCATAAGCCATGGACACTTTCAGGAAATGTGTAGAAGGCCTTCCTTTTACGCCAAAGACTTTCACCCGGTTTTCTCCCTGCTCTTCGATTTGTATGGAAGTAAAATCCACGACCACATCCGGACTGATATAGTTTTTCGGATCGCCCATCTCGTAAAGAAGCTGTTCCTTAACTGTATCAATATTAATAATTCCGCCTGTTCCGGGATGCTTGGTCATTACAAAAGAGCCGTCTTCATGAACTTCTGTAACAGGATACCCAAAATTATCCCATTTCTTCACTTTATGCCAGTCGGTATAATTCCCGCCTGTTGATTGGGCTCCGCATTCCATCATGTGTCCTGCAATCAGTCCGCTGGCGAGCTTGTCCCAGTTATCCATCTTCCAGTTAAATTCATAAATCATGGGCGCGATAGAAATAGAGGTATCCGTAACTCTTCCTGCAATAACAACCTGTGCTTCTTCTTCCAGCGCCTTTACAATAGGGCCAACCCCCAGGTAAGCATTCGCGCTTTGCACATCCTGCTGTATTTCCGGAAACTCCCTGCCGTCTTCCAGATTTTGAAAATTGGCTTTATCAGGATAAATTTCATTCAGCCGCGGATAAATATCATCACCTTCAATTACAGCTATTCGAAGTTCGTTGCCACTTCCTTTTAATCTTTTGAGAATATCGCGGGCACACCCCAGCGGATTCATCCCTCCGGCATTTACAATCACTTTGGTTCCTGATTTTTTCAGCAGTGGCGCCACGTCTACCAACTGGTCCACAAAATCGGCTACATAGCCCAGCTTTTCATTCTTAAGTTGCTGTTTTTTGAGGATGCTCATAGTAATTTCGGCCAGGTAATCTGTAGAAACATAATCCAGCGGCCCTCCTTCCAACTGTCGACGCAAAGCCGTTAAATCATCCCCCCAGAATCCACCTGCATTTCCTATTTTAATTGTTTTCTTCATTGTTGATATGTATGTTTTTGAATTGTTGATTTGCAATTATTATCACTTATCTTCCAGCAGCATCATAATTTGGTTGCTGCTTACCTGGCTGCCTTCGGTCACTTTTACCTCTTTGATCACGCTGTCGGATGAGGCAGCAACCACATTTTCCATCTTCATAGCCTCTACTATAGCCAGCGTATCGCCTTTCTTAACTGTATCACCCTCTTTAACCGGGAGCTGAATCAGCTTGCCATGCATCGGCGAAACCACAAGATTACCTTCCTCTGAAGAAACCTGCGCCATATCATCATAAGCTGCCGTTTCATCCAGCAGGTCTGCACGTGAGAAGTGGTAATGATATCCCTGATAATCGATCGTGGTGATCAGTTTCTTTTCCGAAAAGAAAACAACCTCGTAGGTGTTTTCATAACAAAATGTAACTTTATGCTTATCGCGATTGTAAAACCTTACTGCGTATTGTTTTCCGTCTGCATGCACCAGGTAATCACGCGAGGCTGTACGACTTATCTCAACCCTGAAAAGTTCTTCATTTCGTATTACCGGAATCTCGAGCACCTCGCCCCACAGCCCTATTTTTCGCCAGATATTATCTCCTGAAATGTCACGCAACTCTTTCAGCAAATAAGCCAGCAGAGGAACAGGGTGCGCAATTCTTTCCTTTTCCTTGTTTTGCTTATCAATGATGCGGGGCGTTTCTTCATCACAATACTTTGTGGAAATTCGGTTTTTCTCAAAATCTTCGGAAGCAGCAAGTGCTTTCAGGTAGTTGATGTTGTTTTTAATTCCGTGAATATGATAATTATCAAGCGCCCAAAGCATTTTTCCCCGCGCTTGTTCCCGGCTATCCGCATGCACTATCAGCTTGCTGATCATCGGATCATAAAAGGGTTTGATTTCCGTATTGGAAGTAATCCCGGAATCCACTCTGATGTGAGTTCCATGAGGCTCTTCATAAAGCGACATTTTACCGGGCGAAGGCATGAAATCATTGGCCGGATCCTCGGCATATATTCGTGCTTCGATGGCATGTCCGGTTTGTTGAATGTCTTTTTGCCTGAATGAAAGCTTATTACCTGCCGCTACCAGCAATTGCTCTTTGACCAGATCAATTCCCGTTACCATTTCCGTTACCGGATGCTCTACCTGAATGCGGGTGTTCATTTCCAGGAAATAAAAATTTAGGTCTTTATCCACTAAAAACTCAATCGTTCCGGCATTATAGTAGCCAATAGAGTGAGCAATCTTAACCGCAGTCTCACCCATCCTGCGGCGGGTAGCCTGGTTGAGGGTAACCGAGGGAGATTCTTCGATGATTTTCTGATAGCGTCGTTGCAACGAACACTCTCTTTCATAAAGATGCACTATGTTTTGATGCTTGTCTCCCATTACCTGGATTTCGATATGGCGGGGATTATCAAGGTAGCGCTCAATGTAAACGGCATCATCACCAAAATACGATTTTGCCTCGCGTGCTGTAGCCTCCAGCGCTTCTTTAAGCTTCTCCGGCGTCCGAACAATCCGCATCCCTTTGCCGCCCCCACCGGCGGCTGCTTTCACCAGCACCGGAAATTCCATTTTTTCTCTTCCTTTCAGCAACTCTTCAGGGGTGCCTGTAATCCCTTCGAGCAAAGGCACATCAATCGATTTCATTTTTTTTCGCGCTTCGATTTTGTTGCCCATCAGGTGAATGGCTTCCGGCGAAGGGCCAACAAATTCAATTCCGGCGTCTCTTACAGCTTCAGCAAAACCCGCGTTTTCTGACAAAAACCCATAGCCGGGGTGTATGGCGTCACAACCGGATCGTTTGGCTATATTAATGAGTTTTTCCGTATTCAGATACGTTTCTGAGAGATCTGATTCTCCCAGACGATAGGCTTCATCTGCCATATCAATGTGCAAAGAATCGCGATCGGCAGCCGCATAAACCGCTACAGTTTTAACACCCATTTCCCTGGCTGAACGCATAATGCGCACAGCAATTTCTCCACGATTGGCTACCAGTAATTTCCGAAATATCTTCATCTGTTTAAAATTTCTAACAATGTGCTGATTTTGTTTTCGTTGTTAACATTTGTAATGATTTACCTGAAAAAGGCGTTGTTTAGCCTACTTTTCCTTGCCTGACACCCATTTTGGTTTGCGTTTCTCCAGGAATGCGGCCATACCTTCCTGTCCTTCGTCTGAAGCGCGAATTTCAGCAATCATACGGGCTGTTTCGCTCAGCGCTGTTTTCATATCCCATTTGTTGGATACGTCGTTTAGCAAGGTTTTGCAGTTCGACATGGCTTTCGGACCGCTGGTGCGTAGCAAACCTATGAGTTCATCCACATGATTCTCCATTTCATCGCCTGAAAACGACTTGTTAATCAGCTTGTACTCTTCGGCCTC
>JBNJGK010000051.1:0-18596 GCA_051747665.1 Bacteroidota bacterium
CCCGAAAGTTTTCGGGATGTAAATTAGTGTTTGGTTGCGGTTTTTAAACGTTGGGCTGAAACGATTTATTCTTGTTAATGATATTTTAATGTAATGGTTTTGTCGCGGTCTGCGCCTACTGACAGGATGGAAACAGGTACTCCGGTTTCCTCTTCGATGTATTTGATGTAGTCGTCGAGTTGCTTCGGAAACTGAGCTTTAGCCATAACATTATCTAAACTCACATTCCATCCTTTGAATGATCTGAAAGCCGGTGTAATTTCAGCATCATCGATATCAAATTCCGTGATAAGCTGTCCGTCTTTACTTTTGTATCCGTCACAAACCTTAAACACGTCAAAGGCGCTTAGTACATCCGCTTTGGTCATTACCAGGTCGGTGACGCCATTTAACATTATGGCATATTTCAGCGCATTTATATCCAGCCATCCACACCTCCTGGGTCTTCCTGTAGTGGCGCCATATTCATGGCCTGCATCGCGAAGTTTGCGGCCATCTTCATCAAAGAGCTCTGTAGGGAACGGACCGCTGCCAACTCGTGTGCAATAGGCTTTTACAATGCCATATACATTTCCGATTTTAGAGGGGGCTATGCCAAGTCCTGAGCATACTCCGGCGGTAATAGTGTTAGAAGAAGTCACAAAAGGATAACTTCCAAAGTCTATATCCAGAAGCGTGCCTTGAGCTCCTTCAGCTAAAACGCTTTTTCCTGAATTCAACTGCTTATTGATGTAATTTTCAGTGTTGATGACCTTCAGGGTTTTGATTTTTTCAGCAGCAGCCAGCCACTTTTTTTCATATTCAGCAAACGGCATCCCTTCCAGTTGATGATGCTCATAATCAAACCCATGGCTTTTCATGATGTTGAGATGTTGCTTTTTGAGGGTTTCATATTTCGCAGCAAAGTTTTCATTCAGGATGTCTTTAACCTGAATTCCTGTGCGAGCGGTTTTATCTGTATAGGTTGGCCCGATGCCTTTTAATGTGGAACCGATTTTAGAATTGCCCTTGGCAGATTCATAGGCTGCATCCAAAAGGCGGTGGCTGGGAAGGATAAGATGTGCCTTTTTAGAAATGAGCAGGTTGTTTTCTGGAGTAATGCCTTTATCTTTTAGCTTTTCCAGTTCATATTGAAACAAGAGCGGGTCAAGGATTACGCCATTTCCGATAATGTTGATTTTTTCGCTGTGGAATATTCCTGAAGGGATGGTATGCAATACGTGCTTATCTCCTGCTATCTCCAGCGTATGGCCCGCATTCGGGCCTCCCTGAAACCTTGCAATGATGTCATAATCAGGCGTTAAAACATCTACTATTTTTCCTTTTCCCTCATCGCCCCACTGCAATCCTAATAATACATCTACTTTCATGAATAGCCTAATTTGGTGTATTTTTTCCGACCCACAAAGGTAGCAAAAAATGCAACCGACGCCATGAAAAAAAAGCCCTGCAATACGTAAAGCAGGGCTTTTAAGCGTTTGTCTTACAACGGATTATTTTTTCTTGTCGTGTCCGTTGTTGTTGCAAGTGCCGTAAAAAGTAAGGGAGTGATGCGTGATTTTTACGCCTAATTGTTCCTCTACTGCGTCCTGGATTTGCTGAACCCTGGGATCACAAAATTCCATTACCCTTCCGTCATCAAGGCATATAAAATGATCGTGCTGTTTAAACTTAAATGATTTCTCAAACTCTGCGCAGTTGTTTCCAAACTGGTGCTTGGTAACAAGATTGCAGTTTAAGAGCAGTTCAATAGTATTGTACAAGGTAGCACGGCTAACACGGTATTTGTTATTTTTCATTCTGATATATAATGATTCAATATCAAAATGGCCGTCCGTAGAGTAGATTTCCTTTAAAATCGTATACCGCTCTGGTGTCTTCCTGTGTCCATTCTTTTCGAGATATTCCGTGAATATCTGTTTGACTGTTTCAAAATTTATATCTTCACTTTTTTCTACCTTAGTGCTCATATCTTGAAATTTTGGATAAAAATAATAAAATTTTTTTATTCTTATTTAGTATAAATTAGAAAAGCAGTGCTTTTTCCCTGAAAAGGCGTTATTAGGCGTGTTTCTGAAATTTGTTAATAGTATTGCTTTTAAAAGAAGTTGGAAAACAGGTTAGTCGTAGATACGACTGATACGGTAAACTTTTTGCAGGGTTTTGATTTTTTTCAGATGCTTTATTAATTCCAGCAAATCCTGATTGCCGTTAACATAAAGCATAATTTCACCGGACATAATGCCGTCGCTGGCTTGCAAATTAATGGAGCGCATATTGATATTATGTTGTTGGCTGATGACATGGCTGATTTCTTCTATCAGGCCTTTTTTGTCAATGCCCTGAAGCTTGATGCCAGCTAACACTGAAACCATGCCCTGCTCTTGCCATTTGGCTTTTACAATGCGGGTTCCGAATTTAGACATGAGCTGGATAGCTGTGGGACAGTTGATCCGGTGTACTTCTATTACTTTGTCTGATTTGATGTAGCCAATGACGTCATCACCCGGAATGGGATTGCAGCAGCTTGCGGTTTTCCATTTTACGTTATCAACATCCCCTAAAATCAATTCTTCCGGGTTTTCTTTGAGTTTTTTATTGATTTGGGTCTTAAGCGAGGCATTGATTTCAGCATGTTTTTTCCGGAAAGGCCGAGGCAGGTATCGCAGAATGTTTTTCTTCACCTCGCCTTGCTTTTGTTCGTTGCAACAATCTTTTAAATCGCGGTTGGTGACTTTGCCGATGGCAACAAAATAGAACAAGTCTGTATTGCTTTTCAGCCCGAGACTCTGCTTGAATTTGGAAACATTTTCAGGATTATAATCCACATTTTGCCCCTGAAACATCTCTTTCAGCTTGCTTTCACCTTCATGATAATATTTTTTGCGATGTTGTTTAATGGCTTTACGGATATGATTTTTTGCCCGCGGCGTTATAACATAATTCAGCCATTCTTCTTTGGGCAAAACATTTTTTGAAGTGATCACTTCAACCTGGTCACCACTGGAGAGTCTTTGATTCAGGGCTACTACCTTGTGGTTTATTTTAGCTCCTAAAGCATGGTTTCCTACTTCAGAGTGGATGCTGTAGGCAAAGTCCAGCGCGGTTGCATTTTTGGGTAATGTGCGTAGTTCTCCCTGCGGGGTAAATACAAAAATCTCATCCGAGAATAAATTCAGTTTAAACTCATCAAAAAACTCAAGTGCATTGTCTTCGTTTTCGCTTTCTTTCAGCAGTTGATTGATCCGGTTTATCCATTTATCCAGGCTGGATTCGCCGTTTTCATGGGTTTTATACTTCCAGTGTGCAGCATAACCCCGTTCGGCTATTTCATCCATACGCTCAGTTCGGATTTGAACTTCTACCCACTGCCCCTGAGAGCTCATTACAGTAGTATGCAATGATTCATATCCATTAGCTTTCGGTGTGGAAATCCAATCGCGAAGCCGGTCGTGTTTTGGAATATAATGTTGTGTTACCACAGAGTAAACTTTCCAGCATTCAATCTTTTCCTTTTCTTTGGGCACATCCAGAATAATCCTTACGGCAAACAGGTCGTAAACTTCCTCAAACCGTACTTTTTTGGCTTTCATTTTATTCCAGATTGAATTGATGGATTTTAGCCGTGTTACTATGCGATACTTCAGGCCGTATTCTGATAATGACTTCTTGATTGGGTAGATGAACGACTCAATAAAAGCCTCACGGTCTGCCCGGGTTTCCTCAATTTTGGCTGAGAGCTCTTTATACACATCAGGCTCGGTATATTTCAGCGCAAGGTCTTCCAGGTCGTTTTTGATAGCGTATAATCCTAATCTGTGGGCAAAAGGAGCATAAAAATACAGTGTTTCGGATGCGATTTTCAATTGCTTTTCGTGGGCCATGGATTCCAGCGTGCGCATATTATGCAGCCGGTCAGCCAGCTTTATTAATATTACTCTGACATCCTTAGACATCGACAGGACGATTTTCTTGAAATTTTCGGCTTGCTTGGAGCGGGCTTCCGATTTATCCAAAAAAACATCAATCTTGGTTAGTCCGTCAATGATTTCTGCTACTTTATCCCCAAAAATACCTCTGATATCTTCAAGCGTATAATCAGTATCCTCTACCACATCATGCATGAGGGCGCATATAATAGACGTTTCGCCCAGCCCCATTTCTTTCACGCATATGGTAGCTACAGCAATCGGATGATAAATGTAGGGCTCCCCTGTTTTGCGGCGCATGTCTTTGTGAGCCTCCAGAGCCAGATTAAAAGCTTTACGGATTTTCTTTTGCTTCTCCTCGGTAAGGTTATGAGGCTGCCACGCCGCAAGCAGTTCCCGGTATCGTTTGAGTATTTCCTTTTTTTCTTCAGCGATGTCAATTTTATACATAAAGCCCTTTTCCGATTATACACAACAAAGATATGTAAAAGCCATCAAGGCTGTTAGCAAAACAAAAATTTTATGGCCGGGGTTTACATAGAAGCGAAGACATAAAAAAGGCCATCCCGTGAGGGACAGCCTTAACATCCTAATGAAATAATATATGAGAAAACTACAATTTTTCTGCCAGGTCTACTACACGGTATGAGTAACCCCATTCGTTATCGTACCATGCCAGCACTTTCACCATTTTACCGTCAGCCATAGTGCTTTGCGCATCAAAGATAGATGAGTGCGTGTTGTGAACCACGTCTACGGATACGATTGGGTCTTCGCAATACTCAAGAATGCCTTTCATAGGGCCTTCAGCGGCTTCTTTCATAGCCGCATTGATTTCTTCCCTGGTGGCTTCCGTTTTCAGGTTGGCTACAAAGTCTACCAAAGAACCTGTTGGTGTAGGTACACGCACGGCCATGCCGTCCATTTTGCCGTTAAGTTCAGGAATTACTTTTCCTACAGCTTTTGCGGCTCCTGTTGTTGTTGGAATCTGAGACAGTGCACCGGAGCGTGCTCTGCGCAGGTCAGAGTGAGGAGCATCCAGAATACTCTGGTCGTTCGTGTAAGAGTGAATGGTAGTCATGAAGCCTTGCTCAATGCCAAAACGGTCGTTCAACACCTTAGCTACAGGTGCCAGGCAGTTTGTGGTGCAAGATGCGTTGGAAACGGTTTGGTCAGTTTCCTTCAGGTCATCGTCATTTACACCCAGTACAATCATGTTATCAATCTTATCTTTAGCCGGTACGGTGAGGATTACTTTTTTGGCGCCGTTTTTCAGGTGGTCGCCATATCCGCCTTTAGCGCTTTCTTTTTCACGGAAAATGCCGGTAGATTCAACAACTACGTCGGGAGTATCGCCCCACTGAATATTAATAGGCTTGGTTTCGGCGCTTACTTTGATTTCAGTACCGTTTACAATCAATGCATTATCATTGTAATCTATAGTGCCCTCAAACTTCCCTTGAGTGGAATCATATTTCAGCAAGTGGGCCAGCGTTTTTGTATCTGTAAGGTCATTGAGGCCTACAATTTCAAAATTTCCTTTTTCAAGTGCAATTCTGAAAACCATGCGGCCAATTCTTCCAAAACCATTAATTGCGAGCTTAATTTTTGTCATAATTTGATATTTTTAGTGTTTAGCAATAAATTCGTTTGCCTCTGTTTAACGATGCAAAGATAATACACGAAAGTCGTTTCGTAAAGTAATAATGCTCTAATTATCAATTTACAAACCGCAAACGATTGCATGTTTGTCATAAAATAACAAGAAAAATCAGGCAATGTTGATAGCCACAGGTATATTTTTTATCTTTGGAATAGCAGCTAAAACCAGCAATCATGGATAAAAACTTTAAGTCACAGGCATTACAAGCCAATCTCGCCGAAACCAGGTATAAAGATATTCACATTCCAGAACATCATAAAAAATTCATAGACCTGTCTGAAAAGTATTTTGGGATTCACAAAAGGGCACAGGAATGCATAACAGAGTTTCACCATCCTTTATCCAACAAAAAGTTTGTTGCAGAAGAGCTGCGCAAAATTTTGATTACCGATTACTGGTTCTACAAGGCTTCTCAGAATCCTTCTGACGCTTTTGAAGTGGTCTTGCAGATACTGCATGAGCTTTTATCATCTGATATAAAGCCCCGCGAGGTCAGGACGATCATCAGGACCTTGCTGGAATTCAATAAAAAAGCCTTAGAGGATGAGTTTTATGATTCTATACACCTGGCTTTAAAGGTGCTGGTTGAAAATATCCAACAGCATTCAGCGCCTTATATACAAAGTACCGGTTTGTTTAAAAAACACCTGGAACCATTGCTGAAGAATGAAAAATTCAGCAGCGAAAGCATTGATCTGTTGCGCAAAGTGTTGAATGAAAACATCCGGTTTTGGAGTGAAAGCATGAATATTCATGACTGGTTAAAAGACCATCCCGGCGCTTTCAACCCTGAAACCAGGCAAGAGGTCATCTCATTTGTAAATGCTTTGATGAAAGATGTGGACGATAAAATCGAAAAAGCGGATACTCCTGAAAAAGTTTTGGCTGTTAAAGGATATGAAGAGATTGCAGAGTCTATTGAGCATTTCTCCTCGAAGCTGCCTACGTTTATACAGCAGTTTCATTATATTTTTTTCCTGCTGCAATTGCAGGGCATGAAGGAATGGAACGAAAGGCTGATTTGGAAAATAGATAAGTTTTTGCGGCAGGCGATTGATGAAGTTCCGGATAAAGAGCTACCGGGGTTTGCAGAAACATTGTTTGCGCTCTGTCATAACATGAGGCAGGACCATATGTCGTCGGTGTTGGATATTTTGCTGACATTAGGAAAGAAAATCATTGACCGCGATAAAACCGAAGACAAGTCCATCATCAACGATTTTGAAAAGAAGCTGATTGATTTTGGCTTTGAAACCCCCGGAATGGTTTATGTAAATGAAGAATGGCAACTGCATGTTAATGAAAATCATATCAAAAACATTCGTGTATGGCTTGAGTTGATTGAATATTCCCAATCAATTATGGAAAAACTGCTGGCCGCTCTTATTGTAAACCTGAGGCTGGGAGGAATCTTTATCAGCGATACGGATTTGTTTCAGCGGGAGATTACCAAGATTCTGAATTCAAATATTGCGCCCTATTACAAAAAGGTGAAACAGCTTACGCGGATTTTCCCGGTTTACTTTAATGAAATTGGTGCTGAAGGCGAAATCAGGGATACCACTACCGCCATGGATGAAGTATTTAAGCGTCAGGATAAACTCGTGCATTTCCTCAGGAAACAAGTGCACACCGAAAGCAATAACACCTTGATTACCTTAACCGAAAAAGTGTTTCAGTTTTGGTTTGATGGCAATAAGCAAAAACTCAAACCCATCCTTCCGGCTGATGTTTATGACGCTGTTGATACAGAAAGTTCCTATTTTACTCAGATACACCAAATCATGAGGCATATTTGTACGGAATACAACTTGTCGATTGGTGATTTCATGAGCCTGGGTTCAGCGAAAGCGGAAGAAATCCTGGATCAGCTTCCGCAAGAGATTTCAAACGAAAAGGACAAATTACGCCTTAGTGAAGGAATTAAACTTTATGCCTTGCTTAAGGAAAAGTATTCTTTTGAAACGGTCAATATCATCCCTATGATGAAGGCTTTTCCGGGATTTAAGAAGGAAAACATTACTGCTTTTGAGAAGGCGCTCAAAAATCAGGATTTTGAAAAGTCGCTGCAGTTGATTTATCATTTTATGGAGGAGCTGAAGTCTATCATATTTAACCCGGAACCCTCAGAAGGATGGGAAAACATCTATCATAAAAGGCATATTGCCATTGGCATTCCCTCGATGTATGGCGTTTACCGCGAGCCCAAGTTCGAAGCCCTGGGGCTGACTTTCAGGCTTGAGCGAATCGCTACGAGGCTTATGGAGAAAGTAGTCCAGAATATCAACCTTAATTACATCTCAAACAAAACACTACAGGATATTTTTAAAATTTTGGATTACTTCCGCGAAGGGCTTGAGCTTGACGGAATCACCAGCCAGGCGTTCAATTCAAACCTTTCCATGCTGAAATACAGCCTTACTTCCAGAAGTTTTTCTTTGCATCAGTACATTAATATTTTTCAGTTTATGGCTGATGATGTCAAGAAAATCATCAACAAATATTTCCTGAAATCGTATGAATACCCGCTGCAGATTATCATCCCACAACTTTTCAACGGCAACAAAACCAAAGATAAAAAAGAGATGAACCGGCTTCTAAATGAAAAATCTGAGGTGTTTTACAGGGATATTATTTCCAGTGCATTTTTAGTCCAGCCGCTTGATAATTTTGTTTCACGCATTCTGGACTCGCTGCAAACGATGGTAGACAGCGTAAAGCCTGAGTGGATTCATGATATTATGACCTATAACAGCGACATGACCCTGACTGCGCTTCAGAAAAGGAATCCGGCGCTTGACAACCAGGTTTTTCTGGGCTCCAAAGCGTATTTCCTGAAAAAGCTTTATCTCAATGGGATGCCCGTTCCGCCGGGTTTTGTTATTTCTACAGAAGTTTTCCGGCGCATCGATACCATCATGCATCACCCTGTAATCCGCCAGGAGCTGGAGCAACTGCTGAGTCGCCAGCTTAAGGGACTGGAAAAGCTTACCGGAAGGCGTTACGGCGATCCTGCCAATGCTTTGCTAACCTCAGTGCGCTCCGGAACAGCTATTTCCATGCCCGGCGCTATGGATACGTTCCTGAATGTGGGCATGAATGATGAGTTTACAGAAAAACTCAGCAAACAACCTAATTTTGCCTGGACTTCCTGGGACTGCTACCGCAGGCTTATCCAGTCATGGGGCATGTTCCACGGCATTGACAGGGATGTTTTCGACCAAATCATGATTGATTTTAAAGAAAAACACCATGTGGATTTGAAAGTGCAGTTTAAACCTGAAATTATGCGTGAGATTGCATTTTCTTACAAGGATGTTTTAAAGGAAAACAATGTGGTGTTAGAAGAGAACTTGTTTGATCAGCTTATTCAAACCATCATGTTTGTATTTCAATCGTGGAGTAGCGAGCGCGCACAGGTTTACCGCGACCATTTGCAGATTGCTGATGAATGGGGTACGGCGGTGATTGTGCAGCAGATGGTGATAGGTAACCTGAACCTTGACTCAGGTACCGGCGTGGTGTTCACCCAGAATCCAAACCGTCAGCGCCCGGGGGTGCATCTTTACGGCGACTTCACGCTTACCAGCCAGGGCGAAGATATTGTGGGTGGGTTGGTTAATGTTCACCCTGTAGGAAAAACCCAGCGGAAACAACAAAATATTGAAGAAGAATCCTTGCAGGAAATGCTTCCGGATATTTACAAAAGAATCCATCAGATAGCTACTGAACTTACCGAAAACCAGGGGTATAATCCTCAGGAAATTGAGTTTACCTTTGAGTCGAGCAATCCGGATGATTTATACATCCTGCAAACCCGCGACCAGGATATTACCATGTCTAACAAGATTAATATTTTCTCCACGCGTCGCGACGAGATGCATCTGGCCGGCCGGGGGACAGGCATTGGGGGAGGAGCCATGAATGGGATCATCGCTTTTGATAAAACCGATATCAAGAAGGTTCAAAACAAAAATCCGGACCAGCCTGTGATTTTGGTAAGACCTGACACTGTACCCGACGATATTGAAATGATTTTTGAGTGTGACGGGCTGCTTACAGCTAAAGGCGGAGCCACCTCACACGCGGCGGTTACGGCCGTGAGGCTGGGCAAAACCTGCGTAGTGAATTGCTCAGCCCTGCAGGTGGATGAGGAAAACAAAACCTGCCGGCTAAATGAAACCACGTTTAAAAACGGGGATAAAATTGCCATCGACGGGAAAAACGGAAATATTTTTAAAGGGCATTACCCAATTGAAGAAACAGAGGATACGGCTCTGTAGTCTGTATTTTTATTGTTTGGTGATGAGATTTAGTTCGGATAATTCCTGCCCAATCCTGTGAATGCCGTTTAGAATTTTCTTTGTTTGACGGTCAGAGGGCTTTTTAGTTCCATGCACGTATTGTGAGAGTAGTGAGGGGTTCATGCCGATTCTTTTCGCCAAAAAATCTGCATTCAACACTTTGTAATATTGGAAGAACTGTGAAAATTCGACTTCAAGTTTTATGTTTTCAGAAGTCAACTGATATTTATCGTCAAAATATAATTCAATGGCTTCATAAACATTATTAATTAGTTCCGGGATGTTTCTGCCTGTAGTGTAAATCGGATATTTGTCAGAATAAGCAGAAAAACCGGATTCTGTCTTTTCTATTACAATATTTATTTTTTCTTTTAACTTTTCCATATTCATATTTACTGTTTTTTGATTCCGGCATCCTTGAGGATTTTTTTCTCAAGGTCTTTACCCACTTCCTGGCTGCCATGATCCGGAAATATGATTGTACCCTTTTTCTTGTCATGGATTAATTTCACATGAGAGCCTTTTTGTGAAATCGGATACCATCCGTCTTTTTTTTAATATTCTAAATAATTCCGAACACTTCATGAATCGTTGTTCTATTCAAACAAAGGTAAAATATTATTTACTTTTATGCAAATGAAAAAATATGGAGGTGTTAATGTATTTACCTATCTATACTTACAGAATGTTAGACTTTTATGATTTTAACGCTTTCAGGAGCTGCGTACTCTGAAAGGTTGTCAATCAGTTTTTTAATTAGACCTGACAGCGTCGACAGACCTGTCAGCGTCTGGTTTCTGGGCAAACTCTTATGAGAAGGTTATTGTATCTCTTGAGTACACAGATAATACTGCCCTGCAGCTTAAAATTAATTCATAAATTAAACCGCCAAAGCAAAACATCACCATTCTGTGTTAATCGTATGGGTGCTTTATGATGGAATCACTTTAAATCTTATTTTTGCAAAAAGCCTAATTAGGCTCAACCGAAAGACAGAGAAGGAAATAAATGAAAAACACACGCAACTTTTGTATTATCGCCCATATTGATCATGGCAAAAGCACGTTGGCCGACCGGATGTTAATGATGACCGATACGGTTTCAGACCGCGATTACCAGGAGCAGATGCTGGATGATATGGATTTGGAACGCGAGCGGGGAATTACGATTAAATCAAAAGCCATTCAGATGGATTTGAAAAAAGACAATGAATGGTATAACCTTAACCTGATAGATACTCCGGGGCACGTGGATTTTTCATATGAAGTTTCAAGATCAATAGCTGCCTGCGAAGGAGCTATGCTTGTTGTGGATGCAACCCAGGGTATACAGGCGCAAACCATATCCAACCTCTACATTGCCATAGATCATGATTTGGAGATCATTCCGGTGCTGAATAAAATGGACTTGCCCAATGCAATGCCTGAAGAGATTAAAGACCAGATTGTGGACTTGCTGGGCTGTGAGCGCGAAGACATCATAGAGGCCAGCGGCAAAACCGGTTATGGCGTAGATAAAATTCTGGATGATATTATTCACAAGATACCACCACCTACAGGCGACCCCCATGCGCCGCTGCAGGCTTTGATTTTTGATTCCGTTTACAATTCATATCGCGGGATTATAGCTTACTTCAGAGTTTTTAACGGAACCATCAAAAAAGGCGAGCATGTTAAGTTTGTGAATGCCGGCAATGATTATGACGCGGATGAGGTTGGTGTGCTCAAGCTTAAGCCCCTTGAGCGTAAGAGCCTTTCAGCGGGAGATGTGGGCTATATCATATCCGGAATAAAAGATTCACGCGAAGTAAAGGTAGGTGATACGATAACGCATTACGCCCGGCCTTGCGATAAAGCAGTTTCTGGATTTGAGGTAGTAAAGCCTATGGTTTTTGCCGGGATTTATCCTGTGGATACGGATGATTATGAGGATTTGCGTACTTCTCTGGAAAAGCTTCAGTTGAATGACGCCTCCTTAACTTATCAGCCGGAATCTTCGGCTGCTTTGGGATTTGGGTTTCGTGCCGGCTTCCTCGGTCTGCTCCATATGGAAATTGTGCAGGAACGCCTCGACCGCGAATTTGATATGGATGTTATCACAACCGTTCCTAACGTGTCTTATGTGGTTCATACCAACGACGGTGAAGAGATTGAAGTCCATAACCCTTCCGGATTGCCTGAGACTACAAAAATCAATCACATCGAAGAACCATTCATCCATGCTACGATCCTCTCGAAAGCCGATTTTGTTGGAAACATCATGACCTTGTGCATTGATAAGCGGGGAGAACTTCGCAACCAGGTTTACCTTACCGATCAGCGGGTGGAGCTGACGTTTGATATGCCCCTTTCTGAGATTGTTTTTGATTTTTATGATAAACTCAAGAGTGTATCTCGCGGATATGCTTCATTGGATTATTACGTTTCGGGATACCGCCAGGCAAAACTGGTTAAGCTGGATATCCTGCTTAACGGCGAGAGTGTGGATGCGCTTTCTACGCTTACGCACTTTGACAATGCCTATCCTTTGGGTCGCAAGATGTGCGGTAAGCTTAAAGAGCTTATCCCGCGCCAGCAATTTGATATCGCCATACAGGCAGCTATCGGGGCTAAAATTATCGCCCGCGAAACGGTAAAAGCCGTGCGTAAAGATGTTACAGCCAAGTGTTATGGTGGCGACATCACGCGAAAGCGTAAACTGCTGGAAAAGCAGAAGAAAGGGAAAAAGCGCATGCGCCAGGTGGGCAACGTAGAAGTTCCACAGAAGGCTTTCATGGCCGTCCTTAAACTCGATGACTAAAACCGTGAGTTTTTATCCGCTATTTTCAGTTGCGATTCAGCACCTTTAACAGAAACGCATATTCCATCGCTGTTTCCTTGTATGCGGCATAGCGACCTGAAGCGCCGCTGTGGCCAAAGTCCATGTTGGTATGCAGTAGCAGCAGGTTGTCATCGGTTTTCATATCGCGCAGCTTAGCTACCCATTTCGCGGGCTCCCAATATTGTACCTGCGAATCATGCAAGCCGGTGGTAACCAGCATCGCCGGATAATCCTGTTTTTTCACATTGTCGTAGGGAGAGTAGGAGAGGATATAATCATAATACGCCTTATCTTTCGGGTTTCCCCACTCGTCAAACTCGCCGGTTGTGAGCGGTATGGATTCATCCAGCATCGTAGTGACTACATCCACGAAAGGCACGGAAGCAATCACACCCTTGTAGAGTTCAGGCTTGCTGTTCACCACGGCGCCCATCAAAAGACCGCCGGCACTGCCACCCATCGCGAAAAGCTGATCCGGTGAAGTATAGTTCTCATTGATGAGGTGTTGAGCTACGTCGTTAAAATCGGTAAACGTATTTTTCTTCTTCAGCATCTTGCCGTCTTCATACCACTGGCGGCCCATTTCCTGTCCGCCGCGGATATGGGCAACAGCAAAAGCAAAGCCACGGTCGAGCAGACTGATGCGTCCATAGCTGAAATAGGGGTCAAGAGAATAACCATAAGAGCCATATCCGTATAGCAAAACCGGCATGGGTTTTTCCGCGCGATCTTTTCTTACCACCATCGAAACCGGGATTTCAGTGCCATCGCCGGCAGTTGCAAAGAAGCGTTTCGACTCATAATTAGCGGGTTCATAACCCCCCATCACTTCCGTTTCTTTTAGCACTTGCTTTTTTTGTTTGGCCAAATCCCACTCAAGGGTTTTAGGTGGCGTGGTTAGCGAAGTGTATTTGAAGCGAAGCTTTTCCGTATGGAAGTCCGGGTTAAAGGCGGTGTAAACGGTATACGCTTCTTCATCAAAATCCAGGTAGTAATCCGTGTTTTTCTGCGGCTCTATGATCCGGATTTCCGAAAGTCCGCTGACTCGCTCCTCCAGTGCGATAAAGCTATCAAAAACTTCCGCGTTTTCTATCAGCACATCCTTGCGGTGTGAGATGACTTCCTCCCAGTTTTCCTTTTCAGTAGCCGACACAGGCGTTTTCATCAGCCTGAAGTTCAGCGCATCATCGTTCGTCAGGATATAGAAAAGATCCTTGTGATGCGCTACCGAATATTCCAGTCCGCGCTTCCGCGGCTGGATAATCCGGAATTCGTCTTCCGGGCGATTGGCATTAGCATAGCGGCATTCATCGCTAACGGTGCTTTCTGATTCGATGAAAATGTAATTCTGTGATTTGGATTTCCGCACATCGCAGGTAAACGTTGCATCTTTTTCCTCAAAAACCAGCTCATCCTCTTCTGCGGAGCTGCCGATGGTGTGTTTGTAGATGCGGTATGGCCGCAGCGACTCGTCTTTAACCGTGTAAAACAGCGTTTTGTTGTCGTTAGCCCAAACAACGTTTCCGGTGGTGTTGGGGATGGCATCCTCAAGCAACTCACCGGTAGTAAGGTCTTTAATGAAAATGGTGTATTTCCGGCGGCTTACTGTATCGGTGCTGTAGGCCAGCAGTTTGTTGTTTTCGCTTACCGCGAAACTGCCGATGTCGAAATAGGCAAGTCCTTCGGCCATTTTGTTGCCATTGAGCAGGATTTCTTCTTCAGCACTTTGTTTTTGTTTTTTCCGAACCCAAACAGGATGTTCTTTGCCTTCGTCATAGCGCTGCATATACCAGTAGCCATTCAGATAATAAGGCACAGACTCATCGGAAGGCTTGATGCGCCCGGTGATTTCCTTAAACAGCGAATCCTGCAGGTCTTCCGTATCTTTAAGCTGTGCTTTGGTGTAGGCGTTTTCCGCTTTGAGATATTCAATCACTTCCGGATTTTCGCGCTCGTTGAGCCAGTAATAATTATCCACACGCGTATCGCCGTGGATGGTCAGTTCTTTAGGTTTCTTTTGTGCTTCAGGTGTTTCCATAGTTTGTTGATTTTGGCTGTATGACGCCTGCAGCATCACCGCAATACCCAACATGATATAAATACGAATGTTTTTCATGCCTCTAAAATTTCCGGGAAAGATACAAAAGATATTATCCGGGAGTTTGGTTAAAGCAGTGAAAAATCAGATTACCATGAGTTGCAAAGCCTGTATGTTTATTTTCGGTTTTTATAATTCAATTTCTTTAACCGAATTGGTCAGCAAATCGTAATAGTTCATTTGCACCTTATTGTTTGAAATTGAAACCTGAGAAATACTAACCGTTTTTAAATCACCATCCCGATGTGTGGTTATGCTTTCTGAATGGTTGTTGGCCTGATTGCCCGAATGAAAATCAACAATTTTTTCTTTGGTGATGGCATTTTTGTGTTCTTTATAAAACCGTTCAAACCATTTTCTTTTGGCTTTTCGTTGTTCCTCATTGTACAGGGTAACCGAAGACCAAATATGAGGGCTGCGTATGTCTAATTGCCGGAAATGTTTATCGTTTCCATCCCAAATAAATTCTTCAAAGTCTTGCATTGTGCCGTTGCTTTGTTTCAGGGCAACAATGGTAAAAGGCTCTACGTTATGTAAATCTGTTTGAGAAAAATAAGCTTGGGCCGTGAGTGCAGAGTGTGTAAAATCCAGCAAAACAGTACCCCTGCTTTTGGTGTGGTGTTTCTGCTTTTGATGTGCGATAAACCCACCATTGAGCAGGCAATTTACATTCCCCTTATCGTTTACTGCAATCCACGAACCTCCCGCTTTTTCATCCTTAGGAAACACCAATTTGCAATCGCCATACGAATAGATGTCAGGTGGCAGGGTAGGTCTGAATTCCTTCTCGTCGCGGTTTGAAGTAAGCACGAAAGAATTTTCCTTCGTGGGCGGTATGTATGTTACGGTGCACATTGGTCTTTGCGGTATCTGAATTTTTATTATTAAATCGCAAAAATACATGTTTATTTAAAATGGTATTCGTGAGGGCTATGCCGCTGTTTATTAATTTGCACCTTTCTCAAATATATCATTGTCTTTACTTAAATGCACTACCATGCACTATGATTGGCTTTTATCATCCTGTGTATTTATGTTTCCTGCTCTGATTCAACATGAATTAAACGTGGGTTTACGGAGTAAGCCCATTTCGTGAATCGCCGATTTTTTTGTTCGTTGAATCGTATTTTTCAGGGCAAACAATTCGTGCAAATGAGGAGTGATGCCCGGAACTTTTGGTTAGAAATCTTTTTTTCCTAACATCCTTTGCCAGAGCTGAACCAATACTTCAGTCCCGCCTTCAAAACTCTGTTCAGCCTGCGTAATGGTTACCGGCTCTGTAGTCAAATCGATATTGTATTGGAACACAAAATCGCCCTCTCCTGTTTTCCAATTGGTGACTTTTCCGAATCGCAGGTCATTCACCATAAATCCTGCACTGTCTGGTTCTACGGTGTAAAATCCTTTTGTAAACCGCAGTATTTTTTGAACGCCCGTATCATGGACAATGTCATCAAGCAAATGATGTTTTTTTGGCAGCGAGGTAAAATTGACCTTTTTGTCTTTATCTAAATGGGAATAGTAGCCGGTTAGGTAAGCTGTATCCGTTTCCACCACAGCAGTCCAAAGTACCTGGTTAAGCGGAGTAGGATTTGTAAGCATTCTTGTGTAGGTAATCCCCTGATTATCGATTGCATTTCTGAATGCGGAATTGATTACCTGTTTGTTGACCATTGTTAGCAACAGATAGCCGCCGGCAATAATTAGCCCGGTATTGCTCAGGCGTTTCCTCGCGGAAGAGCCTCTTCGTTTGAACATCAGCCAAATGAGTGTGATAAGTAATGGAAGTGTAAAAAGAGGGTCAACCACGAAAATCGTATTGAACTCAAAGCGGTACTTCAATGGCCAGAGCAGTTGGGTTCCGTAAGTGGTAAGAGCATCAAGGAAAATACTGCCGGCGAATATCAATCCAAAATAATACAGCCACTCCTTTCGGGAAACTGGTTTCCGCTTGTATATTTTTGAAAAAAGCCAGGCAAAAAACAAAGTTGCCAGAACTACAAAAACAATTGAATGGGAAAAGCCCCGGTGAAAAAGCAACTTGTCCGGCGTATCCATAAACATTCCGGGTATTACATCCAAATCGGACAAAGACCCTGCGGCAGCTCCCCAAATAACAGCCTTATTTCCGAGTTTTTTCCCAAGTACTGCTTCTCCTATAGAAGCACCAAATACTAATTGTGTTAAAGAATCCATAATAAATTAACGTGTATAAATAAGGTTGTTTTCATCAACTTGTTCAATGGCAAATTACCCGAGGATTATAACGCTTAAACGCTGCTTTATTGTGGGTGCGGTTGGCAATATCCGGAGACCGGGAATTCGAAGCTCCAACTTGTCTAACCTTTACTATTTTGAGTAAACCTGCCCGTCCGGCAGGCGGGTGTACAAAAGTTTAAATTACACACATCCCCCGGCTTACGTATATTGCGTGTTGTGCAAATGTTGCCTTTATCTTGCTTGAACTATCCTTTTTTGGGTATTCATCAAGCTTGCATTTCGAAAATGTCTGTTTACATCATTTATCAATCTGTACGGACGATTAAATGTTTCTTGGGAAACTTTAAAATAATCCGATAATTTCCGAATCGTATCTTTTGATAATCCTTTGTGATAATTAAGAATCTTTGAAACTGTCCCTTTTGATAAATCAAGAATTTCAACCAAATCCTTGGCTTTTAATCCATGCTCATCCATCAGTGTTTTGAGTATCTGAATTGGGTCTGAATCATTGAATGTATTATGTTCATTATCCCATTTTTCAATCAACAACGTTAGCAAATCTATTTCATCTTGGAATTTTGACGCATCGTTTGTCAATAAGTCTTCAAGTTTAGCACAGTAATCGTTGTATTGTGCTGAATCTTTAATGATAGTGTATTTTAGGTTATCCATATCTGTCCGTTTTAATAATTCGAAATATCATATTGTTTTCCATCTTTGCATATTTTGGTATAATCAGCATGTGTCCCAATCCACTTTACAAATAAATGAATCCGACCCTGACCAAAATGATATTTACAAATCAGTCTATAATTGTTTCCTCCTATGTTAAATACGACCCTGTTTGAACCTTTTCCAAGAATATCAGCGCTATTGAATGTCGAAATGATATCTTTGGGTTCGTTCCAATCAGCTCGTTTTAAAATCGACAGCCATGTTTCAAATGATGTCCTACTCCTTGCATTATCAAGAACATAATCTTCAATCGACTGCTTTTTTATTAAATGTACTTTCATATATCAACGCAAATTTACGCACTTTGTTTCACAATAGGAAACATTTCTGTATATCAATATATATTTTTATCACGGAGGGTTTCTTTGGCAATTTCACAAAACAGGAAGCTTTATGCGCTGTGCGGGTTTTACGGAGATACGTTTTCATCCCCCGTTACTAATTATGCTAATGCTGACAACCAAAAACACCGGACTCCGAAAACTATCGGAGCGCCCGCATGGTGTATTACAGCATGTGTGTGCCCGTTTTTATTTTCAATCTGTTCGTTAATTTTTTATCTAAATCTAAAATAATATAATTTTTCCTATAACTTATCTGGAAGTATTCTCTAATCGGTATCAAGCATGATTTCAAAACTATCAATTCTTTATCCGGGATTTTGGTTGTTAATCAAATCGCTGAATCAGTAAAGACTATAAGCAAACTAATCAATAAACGTTTGCCCTAAATTCGCCAATTTTCGAATCGATATCATTGTAATCACTTCCTAATCGTAATGAAATCTACATTTAGCAATCAGTATTTCACCTTCTCGATATTTA
>JBNJGK010000052.1:0-18530 GCA_051747665.1 Bacteroidota bacterium
CCAAATTGAGCCATTATCGCTCACGTTAAAGAAATTGTAAGCATTTCATCTCACCTGTTCAATGAAATGTAACAATTCTTAACCTAATTCAACAGCTACCCGAGGAGCAGATTGAAAAACTTGCGAATACTTTGCAGGCTGAAGTTTCTTCGAAAAAATCACAAACTAATTGATATAGCCGACATACTCATTGCTGCAATGGCTTTAGCTCATAATATTCCTATTGCAACCTTAAATGTTAAACATTTTGAACGTATAAAAAGACTTGAGATCATTAAATGAGTATATGATGTATAAGCAAATAGCTTTAGGACATCTTGCAAGCCTATGGCTTATTGCGTTCAAACAATCCCCGCAATCGTTTTCGGTAACTTTTTCCTGGTTTCAAGTGTCTTTTCAGGGAGAGTAAATTATTTTTGCAAAGTGTTATTCAATTAACACTGGATGATTTTTCATGTTTTTAGGTTTTGACAGGTTATCCATCAAAAATCCAAATATAATAATCGTCAAGTTTAGATAGTAGTTAGTAGTTTTTGGCCGGCAGTTGAGAAGCTGCCGGTTTTTATATGTTCAACCTTAGCTGATATGGCTCTGCTTCATTTTGCAAATTGGAAACGGTTAAACCCATCAGCCGCAGTGGCTCCCCTTTTTCCCAGGCTTCATTCAAAAGTGTGTTTGCAAAATTCCGGATTAACATTCGGTCTAAAAAAACTGTGCTTGTCCTGCTGCGGGTAATGGTAGTGAAATCAGCATACCTGAGCTTTAAGGTTAATGTCCTGCCGGATGTGCCATGACGGGATATGCGTTCAAGCAAAAGCACAATGATGCTCTCCAGAGTTTGTTCTACTTCCTCAGGTTTTTTCTGGTTCACCGCAAAGGTACGCTCAACACCAACAGATTTTCGGATTCTGTGAGGGTTTACTTCGCGCTCGTCAATACCTCTAACTATATTGTAATAGTGGCGCCCTGCTTTTCCAAAAAGCTCTACAAGTCTGTATTCCGGCCATTTCAACATATCTTTACCGGATTCTATCCCAAGTTTCTTCATCCGCTCTGCCGTAGCGCTGCCAATACCATGAAACTTTTGAACCGGAAGGTCATTCAAAAAGCTTTGTGCCTCAGCATAACTAATAGTAAACTGCCCGTTAGGCTTATTCAAGTCCGAGGCGGTCTTAGCCAGAAATTTATTATAGCTCACGCCGGCAGACGCATGTAATTTGGTTGCTTTATGGATTTCTTTACGAATCCCTCTGGCCAGTTCCTCTCCGGCCGGTAGCGATGCCACCACATCTGTAATGTCGAGATAGGCCTCATCAAGCGAAAGAGGTTCTACCAAAGGAGTGTGATGCAAAAATATTTCCCTGATTTCTTCAGAAACACTGCGATAGACATCAAAACGGGGTTTTACAAATATCAGCCCCGGGCAGCGTTTTTTGGCTAAAACAGAAGACAAGGCTGAGTGAACCCCATACTTGCGGGCTTCATAGCTGGCAGCAGCCACTACACCTCGCTGTGAGCTTCCTCCCACTGCAACAGGCTTGCCTTGAAGCTCAGGATAATCGCGCTGCTCTATAGATGCATAAAACGCATCCATGTCAATATGTAAAATGATTCGCTGATCGTCCACGTTTCAAAGATAATGATACTAACAAAGACATGCATCCCCAATGAAACAACAAATAAAAACCGGCAGAAGGAAATCTGCCGGTATCATAACTTTTCGTAATATCTTTCTGATTTTTGGAAACGTTATAAAACTTATTGTTTCGTCGATTTATTTGGCCTGAATTTGATTAATGTGTAAACTCCTATCGCGGCAAGCGATAATACTGTTATTTCTCCCATGGTATCCAATGCCCTGAAGTCAACCAAAATCACATTTACAATATTTTTCCCGTGCGCCAAAACATATGAGTTTTCAAGGAAATAGCCACTGATTTTGCTGCCTGCCGGATTATCAAGGATTAATAACGCAATTACTGTTATAACCAACCCGGAGAAAACAGAAATTACCGCATCCTTTATCCGTATTTTTTCTGTAGAATACTTCTTAAACTCGGGCACTTTATAAGCAACCAGCACCAACAATATCACCGTTAAGGTTTCTATAGAGAATTGCGTTAGAGCTAAATCAGGAGCGCTTAAAAACGCGAACAAAATAGCTACGCCAAAACCTACAACACCTATAGCTGCCACAGCTCCCAACACTGTTTTTGAAATGATGGCAAGCAGTGTTGCCATCAGCATCACTGCCACAATAAGGATTTCATAGAAGTAAACATCATTCAGGTTTATACGAATGGAACCAAAAAGCTGGTATTTGACCAGTGAAAGCACTACCATACCCCCAAAGAATAGTAAGATAAAGTAGAAATAGTTTCTCAAACGACCGTTTTGGAAAAACCGTGTTTGCTTCCCTGAATATTTCAGCAATCCATTAAGCAAAAAGTTATATCCGGCTTCAGGACCAAATTTTTCTAAGGTATTCCAAAGGTTTTGATATTGCTTCACTTTAAATGAGGCGTAGTATAGCCCTATCCCGCCAAGGAGTGTAATCAAACTCAGCAAAAGGATTTTATTAAACCCATGCCAAAGGGCAAGATCGGCGCCGCTTTTTCCAAATACGGCCAATACGCCGGAACCTACCAGCGTGTTATTCATTATGGAAGGCACAACGCCAAAAAGCAAACCGAGCGTTCCTAGTAAAACCGGGCCAACCCATAAGCTAAACGGGGCGGCATGCGGATGTTTGGGCGTTTCAGTAAATTTCCCGAAAAAAGGTTTCACACCAACCATGATGGCAGTAGCAACAAGGAACATATTGGTCAGCACGGC
This sequence comes from Bacteroidota bacterium, assembly GCA_051747665.1. Taxonomy (GTDB): domain Bacteria; phylum Bacteroidota; class Bacteroidia; order Bacteroidales; family JAIPAH01; genus JAIPAH01. The sequence continues at coordinate 2,836 of JBNJGK010000052.1, forward strand.
CATGGATGTAAGCAGAGCGGGGTTTACAGAGGCATGTACCGTACCCTCATATATCAGCTCTTTAGCGATAAAGCCTAAAAACGGTGGTATTCCTGAATAAGATAATGCAGCCAGAACTGCACCGCCAGCAATCCACGGCAAATATTTTTTTAATCCGCCAAGCAACCTGATATCGCGTGTTCCGGTTTCATGGTCAACAGCGCCGGCTACGAGGAATAAGCCACCTTTGTATAAGGAGTGTACAACAAGGAACGTGATGGCTCCGGTTACCGCGTATTTTCCACCTAATCCCAGCAAGAAAACCATTATACCCAGCGCGCTCACCGTAGTATACGCCAGGATTCGCTTAAGGTCATTCTGGCCTATAGCCATTGCCGCACTCATCAGCATTGTTACACCACCAAAAGCCATTAGCAGAACATGCCAGATTTCCGGTCCGGATAGCACAGGTGTAAGACGAGCGATCAGAAAAACACCGGCTTTCACCATGGTAGCTGAGTGAAGATAAGCAGAAACCGGTGTTGGCGCTTCCATAGCATTGGGAAGCCAAATATGGAATGGCCACTGCGCTGATTTGGTAAAAGCACCTAACAATATCAAAATAACAATGGATAAATAAAGTCCGCTACCAGTAATTAACTCTGAGCGGTTCATCATTTCAACAAGTGAATACGTTTCAGCAACTGAACCCATCAGCAGGAATCCGGCCATCATAGCCAAACCGCCACCTCCGGTAACCAGCAAAGCCTGCAGGGCAGCATAGCGCGAACGATCTGCCTCATGGTTAAACCCGATAAGCAAGTATGAACTGATACTGGTGAGTTCCCAAAAAATAAACAGCGCAAAAATATTATCTGAGAGCACCACACCAAGCATGGAAGTCATAAAGAAAATCAAATAACCATAAAAACGACCCAGCTTTCGGTGGCCTTTCAAATAGCCGCTGGCATAAAAGACGATTATTGCACCAATTCCACTGATGATAAAGGCAAATGTAAGACTCAGCCCGTCTACCAGGAAATGGAGGTTTATGTCAAACGACGGAAACCAGGTGTTTTCTATCAGCAAAGATTCCCCCTGCGCCACGGGATTCAGGAATGTGAATAAATAAATAAAGATTGACAGGGGCACCAGGCTTAGTATACCACCTGAAAACCTGGGTGCAATCTTATGCACAAAAGGCGCTAAGACAGCAGCTAAAAATCCGTATAATATGACTGTAAGCATAAAAAATATTTTTCTAATCCCTTGTTAAACTTGCATTCTGTTATTTATTTTCTTCTTTTTCCGGTTTGAAACCGTGCGTTTCTTCGTTGTATTTGCCTTTCATATCATCACTTACGGTTTTATCCCACATTTTAAGACCGATGATATGAGAAGTTCTGCCGAGCATATGCGCCCCGACAGGAACTGTAAGAATCAAAAAAACAATTACTCCGGCAACATGCAACACCAGGCTCAACCCGCCAAAAAATATTGCCACAGCAATCAGCATGGAAGCCACGCCAAAAGTTCCGGCGATTGTAGAGGCAGACATCCTCAGGTAAACATCAGGCATCTTAAGCAACCCAACAGAAGCTATAAAAATAAATAGCGTACCGATCACCAGAAACAACAATACAATATAATTTTCCATAATGTGTTTATCCGTTTAATTTTTTTCCTTTACCCTTTCTCTCGTAATAAAAAGCAAAAGCAACTGTACTCAAAAAGGCGATGAGCGCCAGGATGAGTGAGATGTCAATGATAACTGCATTTTCTATCAAAATGGCATACGCTGAAAAAAGGCCGATAGCTATTATGACCAGTAAATCCAGCGCTATCACTTTATCAATAAGGCTGGGCCCCTTAAACAGCCTGATAAAAATCATCAGCATCGAAATGCTCAGCAAAGGCAGAATAAAATATATAATTACGTTTTCTAAGCTCATCGTGTTACCTCCAGTAATTTTTTTTCTAAACCGTTCTTTATCTCCATCACGCTCTTTTCCTTGCTTTCTTTATCGATGTACACATTGTAAACATAAAGCGTAGACTTGTCTTCTGATACAGCCAGGCTTGTGGTGCCCGGAGTGAGGGTAATAGAATTTGCCAATAAAGTGATTTCGAGGTCTGATTTTGCGTCTAACGGAACAGCTATTATTCCCGGATTCATAAAATGCTTTGGCGTAATAATATCATACCCAATTTTAAGGCTGCCCTTAATCACCTCTTTCACAAACAGCCACAAATAGCTAAGTGTGCTTGGCACTACCCGGAAATATTTCGCGTCTGCGGATTTGCGTTTTACAAACCATAACACAAAGTAGCTCGCTAAAAACCCAAAAATGAAATTCTCAGCGCTGATACTCATGGTTAGCGCTACCCAGATAAATGTCAGGAACAGGTGTTGAAAAAATGTTTTCATTATTGCGTCCCTCCTAAAACAGTTTTAATGTAAACAGATGGATTCATCAACTCATTGGCCGTTCTTTCAGCAATTTGAAAGAAGGGTTCGGGGAAAAACCCGATTGTTAGTGTAATCATCGCCAGCAAGATAATCGGGATAGTCATAAATACATTCTCCTTAGAGAATAAACCGGCTATCACGCTGTCTTTGTTTTCTGCCTTGTCGGGATCTTTTTTCCAGAACGCCTCATTCCAGATTTTCATCATAGAGAACAAGGTGAGCAACCCAACCAGCAGCGCTACAAAAACGATGAAATATTCCTGGATATCCAGGCTTGCCTTAATAACAAAAAACTTAGCCCAAAAACCCGATAATGGAGGTATTCCTGCCAGCGAAAGCGCCGGAATAAGGAAAAGCACACCCAGCAGCGGATAGGTGTTTACCAGCTCGCCAATATTGCGGATTTCAAAACTACCTTTTACACGATTAGCCAAACCAGACACCAGGAACAAATTCCCTTTTACGATGATGTGGTGCATGATATAAAAAATACCACCTGCCAGAGCTAACGGCGTATAAAGGGCTAACCCCAAAACCATATACCCAATCTGGCTGATGATATGAAACGAAAGAATCCGTCGCATATCATACTGCGAGGCCGCGCCAATAACACCAACAAACATAGTAAAGCCGGCAACCCATAAAAGAATAGTATGTGTATAAGCTACATCCTGAATAAAAATCAAAGTAAAAACCCGTATCAATGAATACACTCCCACTTTAGTAAGCATCCCGGCAAAAATGGCAGCAATACTGATGGGGGGTGTATGATAAGAGGCCGGGAGCCAGAAGAACAAAGGAAATACGGCTGCTTTGATGCCAAAACTCACGAGGAAAAACATAGCCACCAGCGTTACCAGCGACTGGTTTTCTACTTCGCCTACTTTAGTAGCAAGGTCAGCCATATTCAGCGTTCCGGTTAATCCATAAAGAAAACCAACGCCAATCAGGAAAAAAGCAGAAGAAATCAGGTTTATGGTTACATATTTGAAAGTCCCTTCGAGTGCCTTTTTTGTGCCGTCTATCGAAAGTAAAATAAATGAGGAGATAAGCATGACCTCAAACCAGACATACATGTTGAACAAGTCGCCCGTAAGAAACGCACCATTGATACCCATATACATGATGTTTAGCAGCGGGTAATAAGCAAATTGCCGCTTTTTACTCACCATATCTCCCAAAATCCGGTTTTTGTTTTTCATGGATGAGAGTGAGTAAATGGACGTAGCAAACGCCATAACCGTAGTGATTAACACCATGATAGCGCTAAACGTATCGGCGATGATGGTAATGCCGAAAGGAGCTTTCCAGCTACCGGCCTGAAAATGCATCATGCCGTGATTTAATATGGTTGTAACCAGTGCGAACCCGATAAACAAAAAGACAAAAGCACCAACTACGTTAATCCATTCCTGAATTTTTCTGTAACGCCATGTCGCCAGGGTTAGTAAACCTAACAATAGCGGGAAAAGTATGGGTGCAACTAATAACGTATTCATATTGTAATCTTACCTGATGATTAATAATTAACTGTCGGTTGCGGTTAATTCGTTGGCATCGCTTTTGCCAATAACCTGATAAACTTGCCTGATTAATACAATCGTAAAAGCTGTGACTCCAAAGCCGATAACAATAGCTGTTAAAATCAGTGCTTGCGGCAGCGGATCGGCAACAATGCCTGTAATGTGCTTTTCGCTTTCTTCAATCAACGGGGCTTTTCCGCGCACTACGCCGGCAATGGTGAAAATTAACAGGTTGGCAGCATGCGCCAGCAATGACAAACCAATAATCAGCTTTATGATACTTCTGCGCAGAATCATATAAATGGCGCCGGCAAACAAACCACCGATTAATATTGCTAATAAGGATTCCATAGACTTACTGCTTTAGTTTTAAAGTGAAAATAATGCTCGTGCTTACCCCTAATACCACTAAATAAACACCTATATCAAACAACAATGGGGTACTCAAGGGCCCCAAAACCGGAACATCATAGCTCCCCCAGATGCTGGTAAAAGCCGGATTGCCCATGAAAAGAGACAAAACACCGCTGAGTAATGCCAGCGAAAGACCTCCGATAATAAAAACATTGGGCTTGAGCGGAAATATTTTACGCGCATGAGCTATTCCATTGGCTATGGTATAAAGGGCAAAAGCCATAGAAGCAATCAGCCCTCCTACGAAACCACCACCGGGCTCATAATGACCCCGGATTAACATAAATACTGAAAATAGCAATAGGATGGGAAGCAAAATGCGCGTTGCTGTTGACAGAATTAGTGATATCATACTTCAACAATCTTGGGTTTAACCTATTATTTAAAATTCAAGCGCCAAAATTAACCAAATATTCATAAAAGTAAACCCTTGCGGGATTCAATTCAAATTAATTTAAAAGAGGCTATTTACTGGAGATAAGTAATATCAACGTAATTATGTATCTTTATAATTGTGTTTGTTATGTAAATTAAAATGATTCTATATAATGCACGGCAAAAGCGGGGAGCAACTGGAGGTAAATTGGAAACCCTCAATCCTTGAAGAAATGCTTTTCCACAATCCCAGGTTGAACACGAATCTGATTTTATTGCTCTTTTTTAAGCTCCCAAATATTTCAGCAGTTCAAAAACCACAAAAACCGGCCAGACAACCGCCTTCAAAACCCCGAGCACACCGGCCCAAAATCCGGTAGCTACAGAGATGTAATAAATGGCTGCACCAATAAAACCAAGACCGTAAACCGCATTGCATTGCGGATTGGCTGTAAGATTCGACTTTTTCTCCTGTTCTTCCATAAGTTTTTCGATTTTTATACTAATGAGTTTGGTCTAAAACGTATCAATTTATTTACTAAATGACGCAACATGCAGATCATCAGATCGGTACTAAACCCAATTGTTAAAATTAAATTTTTGAATTTCACACTATTAACTTAGAAACAGACGACCTTATAAACTGAACTCATTAATGCATTCAAAAATAATGAAACGAAGGTATAAAAGCTGTAATTGAGGAATCTTTTGTTAATAATTTAATAAAAAGCAAGGTTGTGTTTTCAATACTTAAATATTTTCTAATATTGCAGCTTCAAACGATAAAATATGATCACAACAATAAAAAATAACAACTGGTGGTGGACAAACTTACAAGAAGCTCTCTGTAGGTAAGATCACCGCTATGTTCAAAGTATACCGGGCTCTCTTTACAGAGGGCCCGGTTTTTTTATGTCTAATCGTAAATCTATTTTAAACACAAATTAAATTTCAAAATGATGAAACAGAAGAAGTTTTTGTTACAAGAAAAAGAGTTGCCAACTCACTATTACAACATTGTGGCTGATATGCCAAACAAGCCGCTGCCACCATTACATCCGGAAACCCGACAACCCATTGGGCCCGAAATGCTGGCGCCACTTTTCCCGATGGAGCTCATCAAACAGGAAGTAACTACTGACAAATATGTTGAAATTCCGGATGAGGTTCGTGACACATATCTGAAATGGAGACCAACACCCATGTATCGGGCTTATGAGTTGGAAAAAGCTTTGGATACTCCTGCTAAAATCTACTACAAATATGAAGGTGTTAGTCCTACAGGAAGCCACAAACCAAACACAGCAGTTGCACAGGCATACTACAACAAGCAGGAAGGAGTAAAACGCATTGCAACAGAAACCGGAGCAGGGCAATGGGGCAGTGCATTGGCTTTTGCCTGTAAACAATTTGGTATTGATCTGGAGGTTTATATGGTGAACGTGTCCTATGTTCATAAGCCTTATCGTAAAATGATGATGAATAGCTTTGGCGCACAGGTTTATCCTTCACCTTCGAACCGCACCCAATCGGGTCGGGATATTCTGAAAAAGAACCCTGATGCTTCCGGAAGCCTGGGCATAGCAATTTCTGAGGCTGTAGAGCTGGCAGCAAAAGATGAAAATACAAAGTATGCTTTGGGCAGTGTGCTTAATCATGTATTGATGCACCAAACGGTAATCGGAGAGGAATCCATTAAACAGATGGAGCAAGCCGGCGATATGCCCGATATTGTAGTAGGACCTTTTGGCGGCGGGTCAAACTTCTCTGGGATTAGTTTTCCGTTTTTGCGCAAAAACCTCACAGAGGGCTATAATATCCGTTGCATCGCCAGCGAACCGGCTTCGTGTCCTAAGCTGACCAAAGGAGAATTTCGGTATGATTTCGGTGATACTGCTGGTTTCACGCCATTGCTCCCGATGTATACGCTGGGCCACAACTTTATTCCGGCGCCAATCCATGCCGGCGGGTTACGCTATCATGGAGCAGGAGTTGTGGTGAGCCAACTGCTAAAAGACAAGCTTATTGAAGCCCGGGCACATGACCAGTTGGAAACATTCGAAGCCGGATTGCTTTTTGCCCAAACCGAAGGCATCATTCCGGCGCCGGAAACCAATCATGCTGTAGCAACAGCTATACAGGAAGCAAAACGATGCAAGGAAGAGGGGAAAGAAGAGACTATCCTTATCCACTTGTGTGGGCATGGCTACTTTGATTTAAAGTCTTATGACGATTATATGGCCGGAAAGCTTGTTCAGCACCAAGTGACTGATGAAGAAGTAAAAGCTTCACTTGCGAGCCTGGATAAATTGCAACCTGCCTGAACTATAAGCCCGGAAAGCATTTCGTCTTAAACAGCGAGATTTAACTTAAAGAAGTTACCATCGTTTTAATTTATGGGCGGGATGCTTTCCGGTTTTACATAATCTCCTTACTCCCTGTAAACCACATTTAATACAACATCTCCCACTACCCTAAGCGTTTCCGGACTGATTTTATCTATAGTATCCTCGCGGGTGTGCCAGTGCTCAAAGAAGCTGCCGTTTTTTGAATCCGGATTAAGGTGAATAATATTGATGGTTGGAATACCAATGATTTCATTAATGTAATAATGATCATCGTTAATCATACCTCCTCTTTCATCTACAAAATAGTTGTCGTAGCCTAATCTGGAAGCCATTGTCCAAACTTTATCTACAATATGAGAGGCGTAGTACCGCGAAAACTGTTCTTTCGGGAAACGGGCATTGGCGGCTCCCACCATATCAAGCAAAATGCCGTAGTTGGCTTTGTATCCAAACCGGTGTGGATTCCTCGCCCAGTATTGCGAGCCCAGCCCCCATGTGTCCTGTTTGTTGGATTGCATGGATTGCGGCGGACCGTAATCTTCTGCATCAAAAAAGATGATGTCAACTCCCACATCGGGAGGCATATTCTTCATCTGACGCGCTATCTCTATCAGAGCCCCAACTCCACTTGCACCATCGTTTGCACCGGAAATCGGTTCCCTGTGATAATCTTCATTTTCATCATGATCAGCATAAGGTCGCGAATCCCAATGCGCACAAAGTAGCACACGCTTTTTCTTATCCGGATTAAACGATGAAATAATGTTGCTGATATTTAAAATGTCATTGTTATAAGCCCTCACTTTGGCTTGCTGAACTCTTACGGTATCTGCAAAACGTTTCATCGTATTTTCCAGGTAAGAGGCACATTTTTGATGCGCTTCGGAATTGGGAACCCGCGGGCCAAAATCTGTTTGCGCTTTTACAAACTTAAAAGCAGAATCCGCATCGAAACCGGGAACGTTTACTTCTTCCTTCTTGGGTTTCTCATTGCCGGATGTTTCATTTTCTTTTGATTTCTGAGGCGAATCGCACCCTGAAAGCGCTACTAAAGCTATAAATATCAGCGAAACAATGGTTTTCATAATCATTTACCTGTTTGTTTCCGGTAAGGAAAATTAATTTTAATAAAATTAGACGCTTCAAAGTTACGAATTCCGAACGTTTCAGAGTTATTGAACTGACATTATTCCTTTATTCAGATGATGATAAACCGGGTTATTCATCAAATAAACCCGATTTCTCGCCAAAACGATCTGAGAAAATAAAATCATCAAAGGCAAAACGGTCTCTTTCTGCTTTTTCGGTTTGTTGTATACCTCCTTCGAGTTGCTCAGGACTTCCGATATATCCCAAAGCCAATACGGTTAAAGGTTTGTACTGAATAGGCACATCAAAATGCTTAATGATCTTTTTAGGATCGAAGCCTCCCATCTGATGCATGTAGAGACCCTGATTTGTAGCTTCCACTGTCATATGTGCTACAGCCTGTCCGGCATCGTATTGATATGCCAGGTTATTGTTTTCTGAGTTATTATTGAACTTTCTTCCTAAAGTAACAACTAAAACAGGAGCTGAGATTGCCCAGTTTTGGTTAAACTCAACTAAAGAATCCATGATTTTGTCATAGGTTGACTCTCCTTTTTGGCCTACAATAAAACGCCATGGCTGCTGGTTATAGCTTGAAGGCGACCAACGGGCAGCCTCAAACAGCGCCTGGAGCTTTTCTTTTTCTATATTCTTTGAATGAAAGGCTCTCGGACTCCAGCGCTTCTCTAACAAATCGTGTATCGGATAAGTGGTTTTTGCTTTTTTGTGACTCATAAGACTTAATAAATTAAAATTTTAAAAACAATTTCTTTCTTTGTTTAATTTTTTGCATGAAATACTTTAACTATAACCAATTTTTGCAGATTCTGTTCTAAACACCGATCGGTTTCCGGGTAAAACCCAAATATGAAGCAATGCTTCGCTAATAATCATAGTTCATTATGAAAAATACTTATCCATAAATTGAGTTATGAAAATGAGTATAAGCAAAAAACCTCCACATCTGAAGATGCAGAGGTTTTTCAATATAGTGCAAACTGCGTTTACTTTCTAAACAACGGATCTGCGCCTATGGTTCCTTCCAGAAAATCAAGATATTTATCCGAGCGCGTATATTCTAAACGCTTTTGGGTTTCTTGCAAGACTTCAGGCAAATCCATGCTTTCTACATATTCCTGATTAACCGGGTCATTCTTAAACTGTTCTACGTAATCAATCTCTTTTTCGAGGAACTCAATATCGATTTGCTGTTTACGCTTCAGCCTTTCCTTATACCAATCCGCGTTTATGACATAATCGCGATCAAACAATTTCCGGATTTCAGAATCAGAAACATCCTTACCCTCATAATGACCATAGGCCATTATATGCAGGAGCGCTTTCAGTGGTGGTATAGCTGCATCAACGCTGCCATCAACAAAGTAATTGAGGGCAACCTTGCGCTGAGCCTCCACAATATTATCCACACCATCAGCAAAAGCTTCCATACCTTGTTTTTCGGGGCGCAGCATTTCCTCGCGGAACACAGCCTGAGGCTCATCAAAGATGCTTTTCAGATGGTTAAACGCAAACTGTTCTGTAATACGATATCCCAGGCGTGAAGCTTTTACTGTTTTTCCTTCATATTCAAAATCGTCCAGTTTCTCAAGCGATCCTTCTTTTATCAGGTTTTGCGGATCACGCGCTTTGACATCCATTCTGGCCCATAACTCTGGAATCAATAAAGAGACATCATGGTCAAAACGTGAATGCGTACCTACATGTCCTGCCGCGCTTGTGAATCCCTGATATCCCGTAAGGATATAAGATAACAGCGCATTATTCAGATCAGTTACCGGGCTTAGCATATTGAAAGGCCCTTTGGTAAGGGCTCCCTCAGAGCCTGCTCCTGTTGTTGAAGGCGATTTGCCTGTAAGGCTGCATATAAAGTCCATAAATAACTCCGGCAATTCCTGATAATGAATAGGATTATAGACGCTTAGTCCGCGGATTCCCTTTTCCTTGTCAGGTGGATTATTGCGGCGACCTGGAAGCACAGCATTGATTGGGTAGCTTACATGAACTGAAAGCGGTACTTTTTGGTAAAACCGCATGCCTATTTCGGCCAGGTAATCGTCTATCGGGTTAACCAAATCTGGTCTGGTTTGCAGATAGCGCGGGTTTTTTGATGGGCTGCCATCTACGATACGGGGATGCGAAGGCGAAATAAAATAGGTTCCGGTTTTTTCACGACTTCCTTCACGTATCAATTTCTTGATAGGTTCAGTATATTGATCAAAATGGATAGCATCAGAAAGCAACCTCTTTCCGTCATCTACTGACAGTGGCTCATAGTTTGAAGTAAAGTTGTTGCGAAGCGAAAGATCGGCCTCCGCTTCTTTATCATAACCACGATTTACCGCCTCATCAGGACGCTGAAAGAATTTATTCTCACAATTATCCACAATTTTAACAGAGGGATTATTATATCGCTTGTCCAAATAACTGAAATGCTTAGCAGGAAGTGTGATTGAAGCCGTAATGTCGTCTTCCATTTGGATTTTAGCAGCAGCGATAAAGTCGGCCCTCAATTTATGCAAATACCATGAATTGTCATCGGCAAAGCCCACTCTCAGGTAACTTGCACTGATCTTACGGTTATTGAACAACAATTCATTGCCTCTTCTTCCGTTAATAACATCGGTAGAGAAAAAGTTTCTCCAGTCCTGGTCTGTTCGTGAGGGACGGTAAAAACGCTTGATATAGAAAACCAGCGTTTTAACGTGCGCAGGTATTGAGCGCAAAAATGCATTATACTCATCGCTGTATAAATTTGAAGGGGTAAGCAATTTGATTACCGAACCCAGCGTACGCTTTTCAGACAACAATGGTCTGGATTGCCTGGGATGATTTTCGGGATGCTTCCAGCGATCAGAATAATCGCGGTTGATAAGCTCATCAGCAGCATCAAAATCCTTTTCAAAATCATTGATAAAGAACGAGCCATAAATAATCGCGTTAAGCAATGACTTGGAAATCTCTGACTTTCCGCCACCAGAAACTGTACTGGGCTTATGGCAGAAAGTGCCGTAAGGTTGCGTACTCACGAGTCTCCATGATGGCGCTGAGGGATGCTTTTCCATATGCAGCTTATGCCCGGAGGGGAAAATATAAACATTATCGGGTTGTAAACTCAACGATTTTGTATTGCCTTCTTTTTCCCATTCAATCGCTCCTTTGTAAAGATCAATATTGGAGTTTTCAGGGATGTAAAAAATATTAGAAAACTTTTTATCCTGCCCGTAACCTTCGGGATATAGCTCCATTAACTTTCCGAAGCGGTCTTGTACTTCTTTGAAAGAATATTTGTTATCAAGATACTTTTTCAGGAAGAGCTCTCCATTAAAGCTGAATCCCAGGTTTTTTCGTGCAAAAGCAATAGCACCGCCAGAATGCTCTTCTTCCGCCAGCCCTGAAAGGTTGGCTGCATAACTAAGCTGTGTTTTGATTTCCTTTTTGGAGTATCCGAAATAGTTATCCCCGATAAGGGTTATAACTACACCACTTTCATCTCTTGCTGTGAGCTTAAATGGGTTCCCGCCATTGTAAAGCTCGTTTTCATCGCTCCAGCAGACACCGTCTTTTTTCTGTCGTTCTGTAGCTTCATCCTCATGAGGCAGACCCAGCTCCTTTTTTGTCATTTGCGTAAGCTGCGGCGCTAAAACAATGCAGCCAGTATGACCACTCCATGATTGCGGATCAAGCGCTGCGTCACAATATGGATTACTTGGGTTGCCGCCGTTTCCGAAAATCGATTCAACAAAGTCAATATTACTCACAAGGCTTCCTGGCGCGAAAAAACGCACTTCCATAGTTTTCTGGTCAACAACGCCTTTCACTTCCGGGCTCACGATAGGACGAAGCAAAAGCGAGACGAAAGTACCTGCCTTTTCTTCCTGGGCCGAGGTAAATGGCAGTTCTTTCAGCTTCTCTGAAGGATTAAAAGCTGCATCCAAAAAGTAAGGCCATGCTGTTTTGGGCACTTCAATCTTGTCCGGTGGAACCGGAAGGCTGCTTTCTACAATATGGAAAGAGCCTTTAGTGGTTCTGCGGTCATAACGCGGATTGTGCAGCACTCCCTGTTTGATGCGATACGATTCCAGGTATGGGTTTTTATATTCATTTTGGTGAGGTGGTAAACTTAAGGTCCTCGCCAGCCCGGGCTTATCCACAACAAAAGTGTTGTTAGGAAGCTTCGGGGTTTGGCCCTGGCTTACCGGACTTACATTCCTGTCAATAAAGTCCTGTATTCTTTTGTCTACAGGTGTATAGTAATGAGATACTAATCTTGTTTTGCTCCGGTAATTTTCTACAAGTTCTTCTGTTAGCTCCAGAAAGCGGTTATCTGCTAAGGGCTTTTCACATTCCGGGTCATGCTGATCATCAAAAACCGGCTGCCCCATAGAGGCCAGCTTGAGGTTGATATAGCGGATCATGTCCTTCGTGCCTTTGTGATTGTTGTTTTTATATGGTTTTTTCATCGCTTTTTGCATTTTTGCCTTTCTTGTTATTGTTTACTTAATCGAGTCAGATTATTACTTGAATTCACAAATTTACAAGTTAAAACAGCAAAAAGCCCCTTTTGTTATTTTATTAACAACGCAAACCTTTTCGGGAATTTGGTTCTGATAAAATGTAACTTCAATTCAATACGATATAGAATTGAATTATTAAGATAGAGTTGGAGGGTGACAAAATTAAATATTTAATGTTGCTCAGCGTCTTACGCGTCTTTTATAGAATTGTGTACTGTTAAAATAAGTGCAGTAAACTCTTAAAATGACAAAGTAAATGTAGTGCCTTCCTGCGGTCTTGATTTCACAGAGATGGTACCTTTGTGGAGATGCATAATCTGCCTTGAGAGGCTAAGCCCGATACCTGAACCATGCTTTTTGGATGTGTAAAAAGGCATGAAGATTTTATCAAGAATGTCAGGTTTAATACCGTGTCCGTTATCTGAAATTTCAATAACCATTCTGGAGTTTTTGTTTACCCATGCTTTGATGTCAATTTTGGGATGCTGCACCTCTTTTAAGGCATCTACTGCATTTACCAACATATTGATGATGACCTGGTCAATAAGATCCGGATCGGCTGTCACCATTATATTTTGTGGTGTAAGCTCGTAGTTCAGGTCAATATTGAACTTTTCCAATTTGGGTTTTAACAGCTGCACATTCTGCCTGATTAATTCATCCAATTTAAAATATCTGAAATTGGGTTTCGGGATGCGGGTAAGGTTGCGATACACGTCCACAAAATTCAATAACCCCTTGCTTCGGTTTTGAATTGTAGAAAGCGCTTCGCGGACGGTTTGAAGGTCTTCCTCATCCAGGCTTTTCAGTTTTAGCGAATCGCTGGATTCGTCTATTATCATATCATCCACAGTAGAAACCAAAGAAGAAATGGGCGTGATAGAATTCATGATTTCATGCGTTAAAACCCTGATAAGTTTCTGCCAAGACTCGATTTCCTGTTCTTCCAGTTCAGCGTGGATATCCTGCAAAGAAACCACGGTTAAATCCTTGCCGCGCAGCCTTAGTTGGGTAGCAGAAATAAAAATCTGCAGCAATTCATCATCAATAATCAGCTTAATCAGCACCTTTTCTCCGGGTTTTATCTCCAGCAGTTTTTTAGCGAACCCACTCTTGATGTTATCAAGGTCCTGAACATTTTTAAGGACGTTAATTTTAAAGAGCTTTTTAACTGCATTGTTAAAGAGGTCAACTTTCCCGTCCGGGTGGAAAGCAATAATGCCTATAGAAACATGCTGTACAACTGTAAGCAGGTAATTATGCTGCTCAATTTTTTCAGCCCTGTTTCGCTGAAATGCTTTGATTACCTCATTAAATTCTCTATTCAGGTTATCAAAGGAAGCGCCTTGCTTCTTTCCGGTGAATGAGGTAGAGAAATCTGAATAACGGATACTTTGAAAAAACTGGGCGAGTTTCCGGTTGGTGCGTTCTACATAAAATATAAGCTCAGAAATCAAAAATATGACAACCAGAATCATCACTCCCGAGGTAACCCACAATTCTTTAGTAACAATCAAATAAATGGTCAGGAATAAAGCTATTGCCAGCAGTATCACCCGGATAACTACTTGCATTCTGAAATGATTAAAGCCCATATTTTTCAATTCTGCGATATAAAGACGCCCTTGTCAAACCGAGTTCTTTTGCTGCTTTGCTTATGTTTCCGCCGTGTTTATCAATCACTTTCCGAATCAGTATCTTTTCGGTTTCTTCTAAATTGGTTGAACTTACGAGTGTATCATGACTTTCCGGTTCATCTTTTTGATTCAGGAAAAAATCACTGGCCATCAAAACATTGTTGTCGCTCATTATAACAGCGCGCTCCACCGCATGCTGCAGCTCTCTGATATTTCCGGGCCAGTTGTGGCTTTCAAGTCGTTTTAAAGCTGACTCATGAATACGCTTTGAAGGCATGTTGTACTTGTTGGCATAGGTTTGCAGAAAATGATCTGCTAAAAGTGGAATGTCTTCTTTTCTCTCCCGCAATGCAGGAAGATGAATTTCAACGGTATTGATGCGATATAGCAAATCCTGGCGGAACTTATTTTCTTTGACCATTTGATATAGCGGCATGTTTGTAGCACAAACCAGCCTGACATCTATAGGGATTTGTTTATTGGTGCCTAAACGGATAACCGTTTTGTTCTGAATCACGCTAAGCAATTTAGACTGAAGGCCGAGAGTGAGGTTGCCGATTTCATCAAGAAAGATGGTTCCTTTGGAGGCGGCCTCAAAACGGCCGGCGCGGTCCTCCTTGGCATCTGTAAAAGCTCCTTTCTTATATCCAAACAGTTCGCTTTCAAAGAGCGTTTCACTGATCGCACCCAAATCTACTCCTATGAAAACTTCATTTTTACGCGGCGAGTTGCGGTGAATCTCTCTGGCCACCATCTCTTTTCCTGTTCCGTTTTCACCTAATATCAACACGTTGGCGTCAGTACGGGCTACTTTTTTAACGTCTTCCATCACTTTTTCCATCGCCTGCGAAGTACCGACAATGTCGCCATATCGATTATCCTGGTCAGACAATAAAAATTTTTGCTGGCTCTTCAGGTTTTCCAGTTCTACTTTTGATTGCCGCAATTGCAAAGAAGTAGTAATTGTAGCAAGCAGTTTTTTGTTATCCCAGGGTTTTAATAAAAAGTTTGTGGCTCCTTCTTTGATTCCCTGAACGGCAAGTTCAATATCGCCGTAACCAGTAATCAGAATAATTACAGCCGCCGGATCAATTTCCAGAATTTTATTAAGCCAGTGGAAACCTTCCTGCCCCGAGGTGGCGCCACGGGAAAAATTCATATCCAACAATATCAAATCGTAGTTTTCATTGCTCATCAGCGTTGCAATGTTGTCCGGTTGTTTCTCGGTATGAACCACCTGGAAATGCTGCTTCAGAAAAAGCTTTGCTGCCAGCAGGATATCCGTATCATCGTCTACGATCAGGATTTTTTGGTTGTATTTTTCA
>JBNJGK010000053.1:0-18490 GCA_051747665.1 Bacteroidota bacterium
TTTATTCTGAACATCCACGCCCTTATCAGGTTGGGGGAGGCAGAATAACTAATCATGCGTTGTTTTCAACCAATTCATTTACTTTTGCAGCTTCTATGAAAGATTTAACGCAAGGGAGAGAAGGAATCCAGATAGTGCAGTTTGCAGCGCCCTTGTTGTTGGGAAATGTTTTCCAGCAACTGTACAGTGTGGTAGACAGCATTATTGTTGGGAATTTTTTGGGTAAGGATGCCCTTGCGGCCGTTGGTGCTTCCTTTCCGGTGATTTTTACCATGATTTCTTTTGTAATAGGTATTGCAGGCGGGTTTACCATTATCATATCGCAATATTTCGGCGCCAAGCAAATGAAGAATGTGCGCATGGCGATTGATACGATGTATCTGTTTCTGTTTTTTGCTGCTTTGGTGATTACTACCGTGGGTATTTTATTTACGGAAGAGATTTTCCGTCTGATGCAAACTCCTGAGGAAGTTCTGCCTGAGGCCATTACCTATTTACAGGTATATTTCGGAGGAATTGTGCTTTTCTTTGGTTTTAACGGTATAAATGCTATACTCCGGGGATTGGGCGATAGCAAAACGCCTTTGTACTTCCTTATCATTGCTACGATGACCAACATCTTATTTGATTATTTGCTGGTTGTGGTGTTTGAAGTGGGGATTGCAGGTGCTGCCATAGCCACGATTATTTCACAGGGCGGAGCTTTCATTACGGCAATATTTTATTTAAACCGCACGCATTCAGTAGTAAAGCTAACAACCTGGCGCATTCATTTTAACAAGGAAATTTTCAGGAAAAGTCTCAAAATCGGTTTGCCTTCCGGCATGCAGAATACGATAGTCTCCCTGGGGATGACCGCTTTGTTTGGCGTGGTAAATACTTTTGGGGCGAGCGCAGCAGCCGCCTACAGTGTGGCGCTTCGCATCAATGCACTGGCACAAACCCCGGCTATGAACTTTTCTGCGGCTCTTTCTACTTTCGTAGGCCAAAATTTGGGCGCCAACAAACCTTCTCGTGTAAGAAAAGGATTGCTAAGCACACTGGGAATGGCTGCTGTAATTGTGGTTATTATGACGGCGGTTATTATCATTTTTAAGCGCGAATTGATGATGCTTTTTACCGGAAACCCTGAAGTAGTTGAGATTGGAGCTGAATATCTGGTTATCGTAAGCTCTTTTTACCTGGTTTTTGCAGCGCTGCTTATCTTTGGCGGAGTAATGAGGGGAGCGGGCGATACCATCATGCCCATGTTTTTTACGTTGGTTTCGCTGTGGGTCATTCGTATACCGATGGCGTATTTCTTATCAGGCGAAATAGGATTAACAGGCATTTGGTGGGCTACACCGATAGGATGGTTTATAGGAATGGCAATGTCTGTGATTTACTACCTTACTGGCCGGTGGAAACGGAAAGTGGTGGTAAAGTACGATAAAACCGAAGAATAAATTTCTGCAACTTTCTAAAAGAATTCAACATGTTTTCTACGCATGCAACTAATATGAACCTGCGGGTTTTTAATTGTATTTGAGAAATGTGATCAAACTGTTAAAGCCACCTTCTGAAAAAAGTGTAAATTTGGTCGCTGCAAATTGACAAAACAAAAACTTACACTGCAATTATGAAAAAAACAGGATTATTTTTATTAACTGTGATGCTTGCATCGCAGATTGTTTTAAGCCAAACCGATATGAAATACCCCGAAACAAAAAAGACAGATCAAGTTGATACGTATTTCGGTACTGAAGTGGCTGATCCATACCGCTGGCTGGAGGATGACAATGCCGAAGATACCAAAGAGTGGGTAAAGGCTCAGAATGAAGTCACTTTTAATTATCTTGATAAAATCCCTTTTCGTGATGATCTTAAGGAATATTACAACGAAATCTGGGATTACCCCAAAGAAGCAGCTCCTTTTAAAGAAGGTGACAATTATTTTGTCTCCAGAAACTCAGGACTGCAAGACCAAAGTGTAATCTACAAAATGGAATCTCCTGATAAAAAAGGAGAGGTTTTTCTTGATCCAAACGCTTTATCAGAGGATGGAACCGTTTCGCTCACGAATTTTAATGTTTCTGATGATGGAAAATATGCTGCTTATGGTATCTCGCGCGGCGGCTCTGACTGGCGTGAGTTTTATGTTCGTGATGTAGAAACCAAAAAAGACCTAAATGATCACATCATGTGGGCGAAGTTTTCCTCTATTTCATGGTATGAAGATGGATTCTTTTACACAAGATATCCTAAGCCGGAAGAAGGTGAAAAGCTTTCAGGGGTAAACGAGCACAATAAAGTTTATTACCACAAGATAGGAACATCGCAGGATAAAGACAAACTGATCTATGAAGAACCGGAAAACCCACAACGCGGTTTTGGAGCACAGGTTACGGAAGACAACAAGTACTTGATTCTTTACACAACAGAATCGACCAGTGGAAACGGCTTGTATTTTAAATCCCTTGAAAAACAGGATAAACCTTTTAATAAGTTGATTACGGATTTTGAAAACGACTACAGTGTAATTGGACATTACAACGGTAAGTTTTTCGTAAAAACGAATGACGGTGCGCCGATGTATAAATTGGTAGCCATTGATCCGCAAAACCCTGAAAAAGAAAACTGGCAGGATGTGCTTCCGGAGCAGGACTTTGTTCTGAGCAGCGTGCGGATATTGGGTGGAAAACTTTTGGCCAATTATATGAAAGATGCCCATTCAAATGTAAGTGTTTATGATATTAAGGGAAATCACCTCCATGACCTGGAAACCGAACTTGGCAGCATTTCCGGATTCCGCGGTAAAAATGAAGATACTGTGACTTACTACACAGTTACCAGCTTTATAAACCCGGCTACCATATATAAATATAACATCAACACCAACGAGTCAGAATTTTATAAGCGTTCGGCTATAGAGTTTGATTCTGATAAGTATGAAACACACCAGGTTTTCTACAAAAGCAAAGACGGAACGAAAATCCCAATGTTTATCACTCACAAAAAGGGACTTGACCTGGATGGGAACCGTCCAACATTGCTGTATGGCTATGGCGGATTCAACGTGAGCCTTACACCGGGATTTCGCATTACCACGATTCCCTGGCTTGAAAATAACGGCGTTTTTGTTCAGGCTAACATTCGTGGTGGTGGAGAATATGGAGAGGAATGGCACGATGCAGGCACCAAAATGCAAAAGCAAAACGTGTTTGATGACTTTATTGCTGCCGCGGAATACCTGATTGATAACGATTATACGAAACCGGAAAGGCTCGCTATTCAGGGTGGTTCCAACGGAGGATTACTTGTAGGGGCTGTAACCAACCAGCGTCCCGATCTGTTTGGGGTGGCGCTTCCTGCAGTAGGTGTGATGGATATGCTGCGTTACCACAAATTCACTATCGGAAGGTATTGGGCCACCGATTATGGAACCAGCGAAGACAGCAAGGAATTCTTTGAATATCTTTACGGATACTCTCCGCTGCACAACGTACAGGAGGGCAAGGATTATCCTGCTGTTATGGTTACCACAGCAGACCATGATGACCGGGTTGTGCCCGCACACTCGTTCAAGTATATTGCTACTTTACAGGAAAAAGATACCGGTGATAACCCAACGTTAATCAGGATAGAAACCAAAGCCGGACATGGTGCAGGAACGCCGACTTCTAAAGCGATTGAGCAGGCAGCAGATATGTTTTCCTTTGTTTGGTATAATATGGATTTTAAACCCAAACTGGATTAATTGTTTTCTGAAACTTTTTACAAAAGCCGGTATCATTGATGCCGGCTTTTGTGTTCTTTAAAACACAATTTGAAATATATATTGTGTAATGGAATACACAGAATTCAACAAAATATAACATCAAAAAACATAATCAAGCAGATAAGCTTTTCAGGTCCATAATCGCAACCACTGTTTAATTTCATATGAAATGTTGAAGAACAATATGATCTTGCTTCAGGTGTATTGTTTCTGTTCTGACTATGCCGGAATGCTGTAAGTTCGTATTTTTGCAAAAAATTCATGATATGAGTACACTGGATCAACTGAAAAAATACACGAAAGTAGTAGCCGACACCGGCGATTTTGAATCTATGAAGCAATATCAGCCCGTAGATGCCACCACCAATCCCTCGCTCATCTATAAATCAGCACAGGATGAAAAGTACAGCCGCCTGATTGATGATGCAGTTGAATACGCTAAAGCAAATGCAGTCTCAAAATCCGAGCCAGATAAAATGGATTTGTGTCTTGATAAAGTGGCCGTGAATTTTGGTATGGAAATTCTGAAAATTGTGCCCGGCCGTGTTTCTACGGAGGCAGATGCCCGCCTCTCGTTTGACACTGAAGCTACCGTGCAAAAAGCGCGGAACCTCATTAAGCTTTATGAAGAAGCGGGAGCTGACCGAAACCGCATCCTGATAAAGGTAGCCTCTACATGGGAAGGAATCCGTGCGGCTGAAATCCTGGAAAAAGAAAACATCCATACCAACCTTACGCTTCTTTTCAGCAAAGTGCAGGCCATTGCATGCGCAGAAGCAGGAGTTACGCTTATCTCTCCTTTTGTGGGCAGAATTTACGACTGGTACAAAAAAGCTCGTGGAGTGGAACATATTCCGGCAGGCGAGGACCCGGGAGTGCAGTCTGTGCAGGCTATCTACAATTATTACAAAAAATTTGATTACTCAACGGAAATCATGGGCGCCAGTTTCCGCAACACCGGTGAAATTAAGGCGCTGGCAGGTTGTGATTTGCTGACAATCTCACCCGCCTTGCTCAAAGAGTTGAATGAAGACACCGAATCATTACAGCCGGAACTTACGGCGGAAAAGGCAAAGCAATCAGATGAGCAGCGTATTAGCCTCGATGAGAAGAAGTTTCGCTGGTTGATGAACGAGGATGCTATGGCTACCGAAAAACTTGCCGAAGGCATACGGCGGTTTAGCTCTGACCTTGAAAAACTTGAGGCATACATAGCGAAGCGGTTTTAATAGCGAAAACAGAATCTGAAAAAAATGCTTTTTTCACATTAACGACAGTTAGAAAAAAGCTGCTGTAATGGTACAGGATTTGATAATAAGTTGGGAGTGCGAAGCGAACAAAATCCCATTAACTTTGCAAAAAAATGCGGAATGATGAAATTCAGAGAAGGCGATAAAGTAAAATTCTTGAATGAAAAAGGAGGTGGGGTCATAAGCAAAATTGTAAATCCCAATTTAGTGCATGTGGCCATAGAAGAAGGTTTTGATATTCCTGTGCTTCCATCTGACCTGATTAAGGTAGAAAGTGATGCCATGCCCGGCAAAAGTTCTTTTAATGAGGATGCGGAAAAAACATATCAGGAAATGCCAGAGCCTGTTGCCCCGGAATTGCCTCTCAGGGATGAGGAAGACAGCGGCAGACGGGCTCCGCTGTATTTTGGAAGAAATGCAGTACCCAAAGGGGTTTATCTGGCTTTTGCTCCGGTAGACCAGAAGTTTCTTATTTCAGGAGAGATCAACTTTCATTTGTTGAATAACACGCCATATGAAATCAGTTTTCAGTTATTCACAAAAACCGAAGAGGGTTTTGAACTAAGGGAAGCCAATAAGGTAGGGGCCGATGAAAGTATGTTGCTTGAAAGTATTGCCCGCGACGATCTTGCAGGTTTTACGCATGGATTTGTGCAGATGATGCTGCGGAAGGATACAATGACCGAAATCATCGCTCCGGTTCATGAGTATTTTAAAGTGCAGGGAGGAAAGTTTTTTCAGGAAAATGCGTATAAGAAAAGCCAGTTGTTAAATCAGCGGGCTATAGTTATTACGCTATCTGAGCTGGCGGCAATGGAGAAAGTGTCAGGTGTGAGTAAGGTATCACACACCACTGCAAAAGAAGCAGCAAGGCCCAAAAAACCTGAGAAGCCTCAGGCTTTAATAGACAGGCACAAATCTGCAAAGTCTGAAGCCGAAGTGGACCTGCACATTTCTGCCTTGAAAGAGGATTACAGCGGTATGAGCAACTATGAAATTTTGAGCTTTCAGCTTAGCTATTTTGAAACAACGCTGGAATCTGCCATGGTACATCATTATAATAAGGTTACATACATTCACGGGATAGGTAATGGCACATTGAAAAGCAATTTAAAGCAACGAATCAAAGAGCAATATCCTGATTTTATTGTCAGGACAGCTCCTTTTGCCCGCTACGGCAATGGGGCTATAGAAGTTCTTATCAATCATGACTAAAGCAGTGCAGTCTCTCTATCGGATCGCATTAAACTGCGTTCAGGAAAGTCGGGACACCACAGGGCGCCATACTTCCTAACAGGAAGGTTCCGCTGTAGCGGAAACAGCCAGTGCTGCAGAAAATAACCGCCCTGCCGTTGGCGGGGTAAGGGTGAAAAGGTGCGGTAAGAGCGCACCAGTGCTGCGGGCGACCGTAGTAGCTGAGTAAACCTTATGGGGTGCAAGATTACATATACCGGAGCTTGAGGGCGGCCCGCCCGATTCCGGGGGGTAAATCGCGCAGAATGTGCCGGCAACGGTACATCCAGATAAATGATAGAGGTTCCGGTTTGCCGGAATTACAGAATCCCGCTTATGACTGCACTGCTTTTCTTTGGATTTTTAAAACTTTTTGCAAACGTTTTGATATTTTTGGTTCATGAGTTCAGTTTAATAAGTTCGTATGTTTTTAGGCTTGTAAGTTAATAGCATGAGAATTAGTTACATAAATAAAACTCAATATTTTATAATATTCAGATAAACAATACATTATATAGTTTATGAAAAAAGAGAGAGCGATTATTAGAACAGATTCATTTATACATAATTATAAAAACAAAAAGTCTGAAATTCAGTTTTAAAGCTATTATATGATATTGCGGAATAAATAAAGATCTTGCTTATGAAAAATGTATTTTTACTTTTCGTCTTTGCTCTATTTCTCATGGCTCAAGCAACAGCCCAGGACGATGACATACCCAACTCAGGGTTTGAAGACTGGGCTGATGGAGAACCTGTTAATTGGAATACCTTGGATGGTGATATATTGGGAACCGACTTTGATATGGTGACAGAAGAAAATGATGATGTTTACAACGGAAATGCTTCTGCCCGTCTTGAAACCGTTTCTGAATTTATTTTTCTGTATGGTGATGTAGAAATGCCCGGGTTGATCACATTGGGAGAACTGGAAGTAGACCCGATAAACCAGGATGGCGATGTGTTTGGAGGCGTTCCCTACACCGGAAACCCTGAAAGCCTGAGTGGATATTTCAAATATTTCCCGGCTGAAGGTGATACGGCTGCGCTTGGCGCTGTTTTGTATAAATGGACCGGTGAAACACGCGATACGCTGGCAGGAGGCGACTTTACAGTGTGGGAAGAAGTGGCAGAGTGGACCGGGTTTGAGGCAGTAATGGAATACGAAATATGGGAAGAGCCCGATACAATGAACATTATTGCCTCATCCACAGCAGTAGAGGGCGAGGAAGTGCCCGTAGGCTCTGTTTTGTTACTGGATGAATTCACATTCAACTATGGGCCTGCCAGCATTATTAATCCAGGTTATGACGATGGCTTCCGTGTTTACCCGGAAATGTATCATAATAAATTTAAAATTGAACTGGAACTGGATAAGCCTGAACGGGCCAAAGTGCAAATGTATGACATCAGCGGCAACCGGATTATGCAAAAACAGAAGACACTATTTCATGGCACTACCTATGTGTCATACCGGGACGTGCCTGCAGGCATTTATATTATCCGGGTAATGCTTGAATCCGGTAAGGTTTACAGCCAAAAAGTGCAGTTGCATTAAAAAATTTATGACAAATAAGATAATTCGAAATATCCGTATAAAAGTAACGTTACTTTCGTGTAGTAAATGAATCAAAACCTTATGAATATCATCAAATATCTGTTTGCCGGACTGTTTGCGTTGTCTTTTTTAACTGCAGAAGCACAGCAGCCGGTAAGTTTTCAGGATGATCGCGCTCTTTTTGAGCAGGGTAAGACCTTATATCAAGCCCGGAAATACGCAGCGGCGCGTGAAATCCTCAGCCATTATCTAAAACAAACCGGGGAGGATTACACCGAAGACCGCGTTGAGGCTGAATATCTGCGTGCCATGTCAGCTATGAGGCTCGATAACAAAGATGCTTCGCGATTGCTGGATGAATTTGTGGATAAGTACCCAGAAAAGAGTCGCGCAAAACGTGTTTATTTTCAACTGGCCGTAAACCAGTTCGATAATTATGAATACACCGATGCGCTGAAAAATTTTGAAAAGGCAGATATGTCTATCCTGAAAACAAAAGAGGTAGAAGAATACTATTTTAAATACGGATACAGCCTTTTCAGAATGCGCAAACCTGATGAGGCACAAATGGCATTCAGTGAAATTAAAGACCTGAATGGAGAATACAGTTCACAGGCAAAATATTATTTTTCGCACATAGCATATGAGAAAGGAAATTATCAAACAGCGCTGGATGGATTTACTGATTTAAAAGAGGATGAAACCTATGGCAATTTGGTTACCTATTACATTGTGCAAATCTATTACCACCAGGATCGTCCACAAGCCCTGCTTGAAGAAGCACTGCCTTTGCTCGAAACCATTAATGATAAACGTAAACCTGAGTTGTCGCAACTTATTGGCGAAGCCTATTACAGGCTTTCAGACTATGAAAAAGCGATTGAATATTTAACCTTTTATCAGGAAAACACACGCAAGCGCGTTTCCCGCGAAAATATTTATCAGCTTGCCTTTACACAGTTTCAGAACGGCCAGTATGAGCCTGCGATTAAAAAGTTTCAGCAGGCAATCGACAGCAAATCAGATTCCCTGGCGCAGAATGCCTATTACCACCTGGGGATGTCTTACATAGAAACCGGGCAATACCAGTTTGCAGCCAATGCATTCAATTCAGCCTATAAGATAGAACTTAACAGGTCTTTGCGTGAAGATGCACTCTATAATTATGTGAAGTTGAGTTATGAGCATCCTTTCAATCCATATAACAAAGCAATTGATGCTGTAAAACGCTATATGGAGGAATTTCCTGACTCACGCCACTTGGATGAAATCAATAGTTTCCTGGTGGATATTTTCCTTTCATCACAGGATTATGCCAGCGCAATTGCCGCTTACAAAGAAATTCAGCAGAAGACCGATCGATTGAAAACAGCCTTTCAGAAA
This sequence comes from Bacteroidota bacterium, assembly GCA_051747665.1. Taxonomy (GTDB): domain Bacteria; phylum Bacteroidota; class Bacteroidia; order Bacteroidales; family JAIPAH01; genus JAIPAH01. The sequence goes on from JBNJGK010000053.1 coordinate 9,182, forward strand.
ATTTCCTTTTACCGTGGTGTGGAATTGTATCAGGAGGAAAATTATTTTGATGCTGTAAAACATTTTAAAGAAGCTGTTTCGCATAATTATGACAATGCTGTAAAAGCCAGGGCTTTATTCTGGATAGGTAATGCTTATTATCAATATGAAGACTACGATTTGGCATATGATTATTTTAGTGAGTTCTTAGTTACAAGCGGAGCCTATGCACTGGAAATCTATCCGGCAGCATATTATAATCAGGGATACATCTTTTTCTCGCAAAAAAAGTATGACCAGGCTAAGGATGCTTTCAGGAAATATGTAGTTGGCAATCGCTTCAGGAAGGATGATATGAAAAGCGACGCTTACATTCGTTTAGGCGATTGTTACTTTGTGGGGAAAGACTACAATCAGGCTATTAATTACTATGAAAGGGCTATAGAAAGAGATGCAAAAGATCAGGATTATGCGCAATACCAAAAAGCTTTGGCTTTAGGCGGGTTAGGTCAGTATAATGATAAAATACTTGAGCTCGATGAATTACTGCAAACACAGGCAACTTCTGCTTTTCGCGATGATGCGACTTTTGAAATGGCTCAGACCTACGTTTTGCAGAATAAAGAACGGGAAGCCTTGAAGCGTTTCAAGGATGTTTATACCAATTATCCTTACAGCGAGCATGCTAAAAAGGCGTACTTAAAATCGGGGTTATTATACTACAATCAGGATGAGAATGAAAAAGCCTTGAACCTGTTGAAAGATGTAGCTGAAAAATATCCGGGTACACCCGATGCAAGGGAAGCTCTGGCAAGCATCAAAAATATTTATATTGACATGAACCGGGTAGATGATTATTTCAATTATGCTGAAAGCCTGGGCTATGCTTCCGTAAGCGCCTCCGAGCAGGATTCTGCCATGTATGTATCTGCTGAAAATCTTTATATGGATGGCGACTGTGATAAAAGCAAGCAAGCTTTCACCGATTATCTCGATCGTTTTCCTGATGGAGGCTTTGCCATTCATGCGCATTTTTATCGCGGGCAGTGCTATTTCAGGGAAGAAGCTTATGATGAAGCGCTCGAAAACTATGAATACGTTTTAAGTCAGGGAGATAATGAATTTACTGAAACAGCTTTAGCTAAAGCCTCCGGACTCGTCTATGACAACGGAAACTACGGCAAAGCGCTGGATTATTTTTCGGAACTCAGTGAAATAGCCGGAAATGATGAACACAAAGTCTTGGCTTTTAAAGGCATGATGCGTTGCCATTATGAGCTTGAGGATTATCAAAATACAATTAAATCGGCTGAAAACCTGCTGAAACAGGAAGACATTAAAAAAGCGCTTTCTAACGAGGCACACTTGCTGGTGGCGCGCTCTGCCCTTGAAATAAATAACGATAAGCTGGCAGAAGAAGAATTCAATAATATTGCCGGTGCAGAAGATAAGCGCATTGCCGCAGAAGCTAACTATTATCTTGCTTTGCTAGATTATCGCGCCGGTCAGTATGATCAGGCTGAAAACCGCATTTTTGAAATATCAGAAAAATATGCCGGTCAAAACGATTGGCTGGCCAAATCTTTTGTTTTGCTGGCCGATGTTTATGTAAAAACCGGAAATCTGTTTCAGGCCAAACAAACCTTGCAGAGCATTATAGATAATTATGACGGGAAAGATTTGGTAGAAGAAGCAAGGCAAAAGAAAGACCAGATTATAAGCATGGAAGAGAAGGCCAAAGAAGATAAAATCAAACAGGAAAAGGAAGCTGAAAAAGATGAACAGGATGTGGAAAACTATTAATCTGACGCGTTTATATCGTCAATTGCTATTGCTGTTTATTGGGTTAATCTTGATAACAATGCCGGCGCGAGCCCAGGAAGAAGATCAGCCTTACTCTGAGCAGGTAGATATTATAGCGCCGTATCAGCCATCAATTGAGGATGCCCGCAAAATCAATATGACTCCGGAGCTTAAAGTGCAAAAACCTGAAAAGAAAACGCTGGAATATAACATCACACCGCAAAAAATTCCGGTTGAAGTAGAGCTTGAAGATATGCAGCCTGTTAGGTTTCAAAGCGGTGTTAAAGAAACCCTGAAAAGCAATTATATCCGGGCTGGCGGAGGCAATGTGAAAACGGCCTATGGTGAGTTGTTTACTACATCGCGCCAATCGCAGGAGCATCGCATTGGCTTGCACCTGAAGCATCTTTCGCATGGCGGAGATATTCAGGATTATGCTACAGCTCAAAACAGCCAAAACCTGGCCGAGGTTTTTGGGGAGAAATACTATAAAAATTCAAGCCTTTATGCCAGGGCTTTCTACGATCGCAATACGCTTCATCGCTATGGCTTTATGCCTGATAACTATACAGAAACCTATGCTGATGATGATATCCGGCAGCGGTTTACTACCCTCGGAGCAAATATTCGGTATGAAAATCTCGATAAAAAACGCGATGAGTTTGATTACAAACTGAACCTGGGTTATTATTATTGGGAAGATAATTATCAGTCACTTGAAAATGCGGTAAACCTGAACTTTTTTGCTGCTCAGCCATCTGAAATGTTTGGGGCTATAGATTATCAGTCGTTTGCTATTGAAGGGGGGTTTAACTTCTTTAATTCCGGCGACAGCCTCAATGCCATCAATACCGTTGATTTGAATGTGACCCCGTTTTTTGAGATTGAAAACGGTTTTTATCGACTTAAGGCAGGAGCAACGCTCTCCGCTGTAATGTCGGATGAGCAGGATACCGAACTGACGGCTTTTCCATATGCAGAAGCCCGGATTCATATGGTTCCCGGCTACTTGTCCCTGTCGGGCGCAGTATCAGGTAAAAAAGTGCATCAAAGTTTTAGAGAACTCAGCAGCAGGAATCCTTTTATCAAATCGGATATTACAAGAGAATTTACAACACATAAGATAGATGCTTTTGGCGCGCTGTCAGGCAACATAGCCCGTGGGGTGGATTTTAATATTAAAGTAAGCTATCTCGAAGCTGAAAATTATCCGTTGTTTATAACCGACTATTCAAAAGCATTTGAAAATGAATTTGAAATAGCTTATGATGATGTTTCGCGCCTTACTTATGGCGGGTCATTGTCAGTAAAAGTGACTGACCGGTTTTTGCTCGACGCTACAGTAAGATATAACGATTATACTACAACCTCAGAAAACAGAGCCTGGCATTTGCCTGAACTGGAATTGGAATCATCCGTATCTTACTCTCCGGTGATGAAAATGCCACTCAATTTCCGCCTTAAAGCTACCTCGCTCAATGGCAGAGTTGCAACAGACAGCAACGGAAACGTTGTGGAGCTGGATGATATTTTTGATTTGGGATTTGAAGTATTGTATGAACATTCATCATCGCTTGGGGTATTTTTAGAAATCAATAATCTGCTCTCGCAAGAACAATCCTTGTGGTATCAATATCCCAGCTATGGAATCAATGCAATGGCCGGCGTAAGTTATAGCTTTTAATCTTGTCTTAATGAGTCCGGTTTAATAAGTTCGTAAGTTTTCAGGTTGGTAAGCTAATAGTCTGAGAATCAATCACATAATTATAAATTGCAATGGTTTATAACATTCAGATAAATAATGTATTATATAATTGATTAAAACAGTGAGCGCTTTTTAGACCCGACTCATTTATTCGTATTGAGCTGTTAATTTCAGATTTAACATCTAATGTCAGAATCTCCTTAGGTTATCAAATTTTAATGTGCAGTTTATTGAAGGAATTCAGAAAAGTCTGACGCCAGAATGTGAATTTCCATGAACTATTCGCCAAAATAAATATAAAATGAATATAGTCAATTTAAATAATAAAAAAGTATTTGGTGTTTATCATAATCAAATGCTTATTGTAAAATGTAAATCAATAATTTTAAAATAAAGAAAATCAATAAATTATCATCAAATAAATTGTTGATAAAATCCAATTTTTTGTTGTTTAAATCCTGTGTAAAACAGATAAATTTCGTTAATTTTGTGCGGTTAATCAAGAAAGAATACAATAGAGAGATATGAAGGAAGATCAAAGTAAAAGAAATGATTATGGCGCGAATAATATTCAAGTGCTTGAAGGACTTGAAGCGGTAAGAAAGCGGCCTTCCATGTATATTGGTGATGTTGGCGATAAAGGATTGCATCACCTGGTGGATGAAGTTGTGGATAATTCCATTGATGAAGCCCTTGCCGGTTATTGTGACGCTATTAAAGTTGAAGTGCACGAAGATAACAGCATTACGGTTACCGACAATGGCAGAGGCATTCCGGTAGATTATCACGAAAAGGAAAAAAGATCGGCTTTGGAAGTGGTTATGACCGTTTTGCACGCAGGCGGAAAATTTGACAAAGGTTCGTATAAAGTCTCAGGAGGTTTGCACGGCGTTGGTATTTCTGTAGTCAATGCCCTGGCTAAATACGCAAAAGTATTCGTATACCGTAACAATAAGATTTACCAGCAGGAATATGAATACGGAAAAGCACTCTATCCGGTTAAGGAAATCGGCGATACAGAGTTGAATGGAACAGTAGTTCATTTTAAGCCCGATGATGGAATATTCCAATCTACAGAATATATTTTTGATACGCTTACCAACCGGCTGCGTGAGCTTGCCTTTCTTAATAAAGGCATTCGCCTGAGCATCATTGATTACCGGGAGAAAAACGAAGAAGGAGAACCGTTATCAGAAAGTTTTTATTCTGAACGGGGTTTACCGGATTTTCTTGATTATCTGGATGAAACCCGCGAGGCTTTGTTTGAGGAGCCTATTGCTATTGAAGGCGAAAAAAATGCGGTTCCGGTGGAAGTGGCAATGCGCTATAACACATCTTTTTCTGAGAACCTGCATGCTTACGTAAACAATATTCACACCCATGAAGGAGGAACGCACCTGTCTGGGTTCAGGAGAGCGCTGACAAGAACACTGAAAAGCTATGCTGACAATTCTGGAATGCTTTCTAAACTGAAGTTTGATATCAGCGGAGATGATTTCAGAGAAGGACTTACAGCCATTATTTCTGTTAAAGTTGCAGAGCCCCAGTTTGAAGGCCAAACCAAAACCAAGTTGGGCAACAAGGAAGTAGCTCCGGCTGTAGACCAGATGGTAAGTGAATATTTGTCATATTACCTTGAAGAGCATCCAAAAGAAGCCAAAACGATAGTAAATAAAGTGATATTGGCAGCTACTGCCCGCCATGCGGCGCGTAAAGCCCGTGAGTTGGTGCAGCGTAAGAATGTCCTTTCAGGTTCAAATCTGCCCGGTAAACTAGCTGACTGCTCTGAAAGAGACCCAGCTAAAACAGAGATATTCCTGGTTGAGGGAGATTCTGCAGGGGGAACCGCAAAAGCCGGAAGAGACCGTAATTTCCAGGCGATTTTGCCGCTTCGGGGTAAAATTTTGAATGTGGAAAAAGCAATGCCCCATAAGATTTTTGAGAATGAGGAAATCAAATCCATGTTTACGGCTCTTGGCGTCTCCATTGGTACGGACGAGGACTCTAAAGCCTTGAACCTGGATAAACTAAGGTATCATAAAGTAATTATCATGACCGATGCCGATGTGGATGGAAGCCACATTGCTACGTTGATTTTGACTTTCTTTTACCGCTACATGAAAGAAATGATCGAACTCGGATATGTTTACATTGCCACACCACCACTTTATTTGATGCGTAAAGGCAGGGAAGCACGCTATGCCTGGAACGATGAGGAAAGAGCCGAGGTGGCTAAGGAATGGAGCCCCGACGGAACAGAGAAAGGGATTTCGATTCAGCGTTATAAAGGATTGGGTGAAATGAATGCCGAACAACTTTGGGATACTACCATGAACCCCGATAGCCGGATTTTAAGACAGGTAACCGTGGATAATGCCACTGAGGCCGACCGCATTTTCTCTATGTTGATGGGAGATGAAGTCCCGCCAAGACGCGAGTTTATCGAAAAGAATGCCAAATATGCAAATATAGATGCATAACAAAATGGCACGCTGACGCAATTGTCACTAATCAAAAGTCGGCGTGCCATTTTTCATATTAAGGTAGTGATGTTTTCCGGCTTTTTCTGAATACGTTTTTAGGATTCTCCGGCTTCTTCAACAGCTTCATTGAGAAAATGGATAAACGGTTTTGCTCGCTGAAGCAATGCAGCCAGTTTTTCTGTTAGCTTAGGGTCTAGCATATATTCATCTGAAAGAGGCGCTCCGGTTATAAAACTTTTGAATTTCAGATATTCTTCTGCCGGATGACCTTCTTCAAAACCTTTGGGCATACGCTTAAGCTTTTCATCTGATGAGACTTCTCCGAATGTTTTTTTAAAATCCGGTTGGTTGATTACCTCAAAGAAAGCATCGTATTCAAAGTATATTTTGTTTCGGACGGCATCCAGAACAGGTTTACGGGGATGATAGATACCACCGCCGGCAAAACTGGCTCCGGGTTCTATGTGGATGTAGTAGGAGCCAAAGGGACTTTTCCGTCCACCGGGTTTGACAAATACACCTCGCGCTGTTTTATAAGGAGTTTTATCTTTGGAAAAACGTATGTCGCGGTAAATCCGGAAAATCGCATTCTTTGGATTTTGTTCTCCTATTGCCGGGTCAAAATCCTGAATTTTTAAAATCATATTATCAGCAAAAGCAAGCAACTCCTGCTGGCTGGCTTCATATTCATCCCGGTGTTCCTCAAACCATTCCCGGTTGTTGTTTTCGCGCAGTTTGCTTAAAAATTCAAGGTTTTTTCCCAACATAACATCTCTTTTCTGAAAAACAGGACAACAAAAGGATTGTTGATTTTTTGCTCAAAATGACCGCATTTTTAATCTATAATTTCACGAACATTTTTTTCATAAGGTGATAAATTTTACCATAATATGTTTTTGAAAAAAACTTTTTCGTATATTGGCATTTGAATTTCAACACCCTTCGCTTATGGAAACAAAGCATCACTTAATCGCTGCTTTTCTTTTCCTGTCTGTTTTTGCAGCTTATGGAGGTCATGAGAAAAACGACCATGGAGCTCGTTCTGTGGCGCTTGCCGGCGCCGATGTTTCATTGGAAGGCTTCTGGGCGCTCCGAAACAACCAGGCAGGGCTGACAGGAGTAAAGAAACCCACAGCCGGATTGTTTTTTGAAAATCGGTTTGGAATCCGGGAGCTGGCTTATCAGAGCGCCGGATTTGTGTATCCTTTCAAAACTGGTACGCTTGGTGTTACCGCGAATTATTCCGGAGGAGAGTTGTATAATGAATCCCTTCTGGGTATAGCTTATGGAATGAAGATTTTTGAGGGTTTCTCAATAGGAGTGCAGTTGGATTACCTCAGCTCTTATACAGATACGGAAGACCCTTTCAAAAACCAGGCAGTTACCTTCGAAGCCGGATTGCTTTATGAGCTGGGTGAAGATGTAACCATAGGTTTTCATGCCTTTAACCCAATGGAAGTCTCAATGAAAAGTGAGGCAGCTATTACACTCGTGCCCGCTGTTTTTAACCTGGGAGCCGCTTTTCATCTGGCTGAGGGTTTGCAGGTTACCACTGAGCTTCAAAAAGTCACCAACAAGAAAGAATCCGTTAAGTTGGGAGTGGAGTATGAAATCGTTGATAAGACTTTTCTGCGAACAGGCGTAGCTACTGAGCCAGGCTTGTTTACCTTTGGTTTTGAAACATCATGGAATGCCTGGAGATTTCAACTGGCGTCGTCAATGCATAACGTCCTTGGTTTTTCACCTGCTGTATCCATTTTGAAAACCTTTTAATAGCCGAGTCATGAAGAAAATTGTATTGCTGATATGGCTTTTGTTTTTTTCGATCTCCCTCACGGCTCAGGAGGATATCCGCGGCATTGTTGAGGAGGTAGTGGATAATTTAAACGATCGGTTTGAAGAAGGGACTGATTTTACGGAAATCACTGACCGGCTTTATGATTTAGCCAATCGCAAGGTGAATGTGAACAGCGCAAAGCAAGATGATTTATCAAAAATCCCCTTTCTTTCTTCTTATCAAATCAATCAGTTATTACAGCACAGAAGCCGTTACGGAAAATTCGAAACCATTTATGAGATGGATGCAATTGAAGGGTTTGATCGCGAATTGCTTCGATTGTTAGAACCCTTTATCTCTTTTCAAGAGGAAGAAAGCACTTTTGCTGACGGAGGTCCACTTTACCTGAACCATGATATTTTCTATCGGACTTCTTCCGTTCTGCAGGAGCAAAAAGGGTATTTGCAGGATAGTTCGGGCAGTCGTTATCAGGGTGATAAATTAAGCCAGTACATGCGTTACATCATAGACTCTGAAGTAGGCGAGGTAGGGATGACCGCAGACAAAGACCCCGGAGAGCCGTTTTTTAAAGGGCACAATGCTGAAGGTTTTGATTTTTATTCTGCCCATCTTTACTATGAGAGTGATGGTTTGCTGAATAAAGTGGCTTTAGGTGACTACTCATTGCAATATGGGCAGGGTCTGAATATGTGGACAGGCTTTACTATGGGAAAATCCACTTCTGTGAGCGGCGCAAAAAAAGCTGCCAACGGCATTCGGCCTTATCGTTCTGCCACGGAAGGAGGCTTTTTCAGAGGTGCGGCCGTTGGGTTGAAAAGAGAGGGGTTTTCAGCAGATGTATTTTTTTCAAGCCAAAATCTTGATGGAAACCGGGTTTTCAATGCAGACAGCAGCGATTATTCTGTTTCATCTATTGACATCGGGGGATATCATCGCACAGAAAACGAAACTGAGGATGAAAACAGCTTTAAAGAAATCATGTATGGAGCAGTTGCACGATATCGCAGCAGTGGACTTCATTTTGGAGTTACAGCCTGGAGAGCTGAATACAGCCACAATATCATTCCTCAGGAAAGACTTTACAATCGCTTCCGCTTTTCCGGTGATGAACAATGGATTAAAGGAGCAGACTTTAGCTGGGTGATGAAAAAAATAGAATGGTATGCTGAAGCCAGCCTTGATACAGAAAATGATTTTGCATGGCTTGCCGGGGCCAATTTTTATTTACATCCGCGATTGACTACATATTTGTTTTACAGGGATTACGATAAAAAATACAATAATTTGTATGCTTCGGCCGCCGGAGAATACAGCAATTCTGTAAATGAAAAAGGCTTGCTGTATGGAGTTCGTTTCGATATTCATGAAAACTGGTATCTGAATAGCTATATCGATTTCTTTTCTTCCGAATGGCTCAATTACAGGTCTGAAACCCCCTCATCGGGAAAAGAGATGGAAGCCAGGCTAAGTTACATCCCGCAAAGAGATCACTCAGCTTATCTGAAGTTTTTTTATGAGGAAAAAGTGTATAACAACTCTTC
>JBNJGK010000054.1:0-18488 GCA_051747665.1 Bacteroidota bacterium
GAGAATTGTGGAATTCATTACCGGCAGGATTTTTAGCCCTGGCTGCATTTTACCTTATCATCGCATTGATCTTTGCGATTTTCAGTAAACCTTTGTTGGAAAACCCTTTTATGAACCGGGTAATTAAAACGCTGTTTGAAACCAATAACGATGACAAAACGAAAGAGCTTAATTCATAACCGTCAGGAGTTAGCTGCTATCAAAGAAAAGTTAGAAGATAAGGCACACACGGCAGAAAGAGATTTTGTTAAAGACTTTGATACGCTATCTGCTATGCTTAACTCTGCCGGAGTTTACAAAAATAAGAAGCATGCTCCTTTAAAACAGGATATTCATGCTTTAATTGTTCAGTCAGTTTCTACCTATTTGCGTGACTTGAAGCCATTTGGAAAGGAAAATGAAAAGCTCAACCAATTATTGATTCCTTCTATAACGCTTGGTCTGTCAGTTTTGGCTGTAAATGCTTTCCGTAAAAAAACGGACCAGTCAAATTAATTTCTTTTGCTTCCGCTGTAAAGCTCATATTTCGCAAACCGCGATTCAATCGGGCCGTTATAAAGCACAATTCTTTTTGATGTTCGCAAACCAATGTTCTTCAGAGCATCAAGATTCCCTGAAATAATCCACGCCGTAAATCCCTGAAAGTTATTTTTTAATGCATCTCCCATGTTTTTATAAAACGTATTAATATCGGCTTCATCCATTCGTTCGTCGTAGGGCGGATTGGTAATCAGCATTCCTTGATTTTGATGTGGCTGGAGCTTGAAAAAGTCTCTCCTTTTTACGGAGAGAAAGTTGTTAAGCCCGGCATTTTTTGCGTTTTGAATGGTATTTTCTACAGCCCGGCTCATCATGTCTGAACCGTAAATCTGTACCGGGCTTTCTGTAATGCGCCGGTCTGCCTGGTCTTTGATTTCTGTAAAAGCGTTTTGAGGAATAAAATGCCAGTTACGGAAACCAAACCGTAACTTGTAATAGCCGGCAGGGATTTTACGGGCTGCCATCAAAGCTTCTATGAGCAATGTGCCAGAACCACACATAGGGTCATACAAGTCTGTTTTCTCGTCCCATTCTGAGAGTTTTATCAACCCGGCGGCCAACACTTCATTGATGGGCGCTCTACCGGTAACAGTCCGGTATCCGCGTTTATGGAGCGAATCGCCGCTGCTGTCGAGAGAAATTGTAACCTTTTTCTCTGCAATATGCAGGTTGATGCTGATTTCAGGAAGTTCTGTATCTACTGAAGGCCTTTGATTGCTTTTTTTTCTGAACCGGTCAACAATGGCATCTTTCAGTCGCAGTGCTGCAAACTTAGTGTGGTTAAAAACAGAATCGTGAACCACTTCTTCAATGGCAAACGTTTGATTTGTTGAGAAGTAGTCTTCCCAGCGTATGGCAGATGCTTTTCTGTAGAGCTGCTCCTGGCTGTGAATGATAAAGGATGCTATAGGGTAAAGGATCCTTAGAGCAGTGCGGCATTCATAATTTGCGCGCATCATGGTTTCAAAAGTACCCTTAAAATATACTACCCTGTTGCCCTGGGTGATTTGGCTGGCGCCAATGCTTTGCAGTTCGCCTGCAAGCACAGCCTCAAGTCCGGCCATGGTCTTAGCCGTAAAGCTTTCTAAAGCTGGGTTTTGGGGCTGTTTGTCATTTGGTTTGTGATTCATGCTGCAAATGTAATGCTTAAGTTCAGTAAGTTCGTAAGTTTTTAGGTTTGTAAGTTAAGAGCATAAGAAACAATCTCGTAAAAATAATGCTTAATATTTTATAAAATTCAAATAATCAATACTTTATATGATTTATTATAAATCGAGCGCTATCCAGACCAGGCTTATGCTTCATTTGCTCTTAAGGGTCGCTGACAGAACCATAAGCTAAACTCATCTTATTAAGAAAGTTTTTTGGAGGTTAAAGGACACCTTTAAACCTGTAATAATCGGATTCTTCATAATCTCCTGTGAAATAGCCAATCGGTTTAAAAACTTTATCGAAAGCAAAAAACTGAATGGTCACAAAATCTTTTCCATCATTAATAGACGCAAACATTGTTTCCGGGTTGTAATCCAGCGGGTTTCCTTCCAAATCGGTTTTGCCGTAAGCGGGCATATAGTGTGTTTTCACAGTTTGATCCTGTCTGTCTTTAGCTTTCAGTTTAATGATATGCACAGGTTCCTGAGCCAGGATGCTGTCGATTTTCGTCTGTTGCATCCCTTCGCTAAGGTAACTTTCATACCGCAGGTTTCTGAAATTTGTTAAGTATTCTATGACCTTTACTGTATCAAAATCAGAAATATATTGGTCTTGCTGTGGTGAATAGAGTTTAAACTCCTGATTCCCGGTAGTTTCAATGCGGAAAGAGTTTTCTGGTTCGTCGCGGTAAAGCAATGAGAGACTTTCAATGTTACTGATGCGATGATTAAAGATTTTATGATGCCTCCAGTCTCCCAATCTGGCTGTAAATCTGGTGGAAACAAAGCCTCTGAATCCGGGAATGCCAACCACATAAGGTCTTTCAGCTCCTTCCATCAGCACGAATGTTCCCAGTTTATCCTGCGTTTCTCCACCCATATAGTAAGTGCGGGTGTTTTTTTCAAAAGGCAAGAGTTTTATCCTGTTAAAGAGGTTAATTCTGTGCGCTTTTTGATAGATTTCTACTTTTACCGAACGCGCGGCGAGCCGTGAGATTACATTATTATGTGCAGCATCTGATACAGGACGTTGCACTTTAAGGTTTTTTACAGTTAGCAGCAAAGTTTCTATTTTTTCAGGGATAGCCTCAATGCTGTCGTTGATGACCCATTCAGAACCGTTTTGCCTCTCTAAAGTCAGTTGTCTGTCTTGCTTGTCGGCCAGGAAAATTTTGGTTACTGTAGCTGTATCTTCTATCGCAAAGTTTTTTTCTTTATAGTTGAGGGTGCTGTTGCTCTGTTTGGATACCAGGAAAACAACGATAACTAACAGGATAAAAACAACGCCGAATATTTTCAGGTTTTTATTCATTATAAGTGTGAATTTAATGTTTTGTATATTTTAGTTTTCTGATTCTGATAATAAATAAGCCCATTATCAGCATGATTAGAGCTGGCCCGGCTGTGTTTACAACCTGTATCAGGAAACGATGTTCCTCTACTTCGGTTTTATCCAGCAATCTTATTTTAAAGTCTTTAGCACGTGCGCTTAAAATGCCTTCATCATTTGTAAGGTAATTTACGGTATTTAGCACTAAATCTTTATTCCCGAAAGTTTGCCCGGTAAACTGGTCAAAACCCAACGGAAGCGGGTATCCGCGGCTGTAATGCAATTGATTTTTTATAATGTCTCCGTCTGAGAACACTGCTATTTTTGTTTTTTCGCTTTCACTTTTAAAGCCTATCATCTCGCTATCCACAATTTCCGGCGTAAGGCGGTTATCATAAAACGAGCGGAAGGTTCCTTCTACAAGCAAGCCGGCTGTTTGTGGCGGCTTGTTGTATTTGCTTCGGTCCGGGCTTTCCTGGGTTGTTTGCAATGAGATAACCGCAGGCGCATTAACCGTACGGGAATATTGCGATGTAGCCAACAGTGGCGTTTTTTTCAGTTTTGGCGTACCGATAGTGTCAATGCTGCTTACAAATTCGGTTCTTACGTTGTTCAGGTCAGCCACAATAGGATGATTTGATTGTGGTGTGAGCACAGGAAAGTAAGGCCAGGGTAAAAACTCAAACTGGGGTTCGCCTCCCACAGTGCCTGTGTTAATAGGAATAGGCGTGTTGTTGATATCCATTACGATGTCGGTGTTAACCCTGAAACCATAGTTGAAAAACATGTCCTGCAGTTCAAGGTCTTTCGCTAACGCCATAGTTCTGGCCTGGCTTTGCAGGCTGTCCATAGAAGCATGCACTGGGTCAACAAACCAAACAATTTTGCCGCCATGCATCAAATACTGGTCAACAATGAATTTATCCTTATCGTTAATAGCTGAATCGGGCTTTGCAAACAGTATGACATCATACTTATTCTGGACTGTATATTTCCCGGTATCTATGCTGTTTCGCTCAGTAAGCGCATTGATATTGCCATCTATTCTTACACGTTCTACGGTGTAATACTCTTGCAATGCCTCTTCAATATCTACCGTATATTGTTCTTTCAATTCCCCGTTGCTGGTGATAAAAGCTACTTTTTTCTTTTTTCCTGATGTCAGTTTCTGGATAGCGTTAGCGATGTTGTATTCCAGGTTTTGAACAGATTCGTTTAATGCTTGCTCGGGGTTTTGCCCTTTCTGCGATACTAATAGGTTGGCTGTTGTTTCTTTTTCACGGTAAGTAACCAAAGCCCCCGGAAAAATCACTTTGCGCGAGTCGCCTTGTTTTTCTGAAACACGAAGTTCTGTGGGCTTTAGTCCTTTACGGGATAGTTCATTGTAAAAATCATTCCGCTGTTCTTCATCACCTACATCAGCCGGGTTGATGAATTCATACTGAATTTTTTTGTTATAGCTGCGAAACTCATCCAGCATCTCGCGCGTCTCTTTTTGCAGTTTCTTAAAGCCAGCGGGAAACTCACCTTCAAGGTATACCCGGAAAAAAATGATATCATCTACTTCTGTCAGCATCTGTTTAGTGGCCTCCGATAAAGAGTAGCGGTTTTCGGAGGTCAAATCGACTCTGCCTTTAACAAACGTTCCGGCTATGTTGATCAAAATAATGATAACAAGCATAGCTGTAAGCTGAATAAGACTGTTTTTTTTCTGTTTCGAAATGTTTTTCCACATAAATTTGCGCTTTCGGATTACCACTTTCTGCTTTCAAGAGATGTTTTTGTGAGCAGAATGAATAATGCATCCAAACTCAAAAAATACAGGATATCGCGAGAATCGATTACGCCGCGGCTCAGCGAGGCATAATGCGTGTTCATCCCAAGATTTTTTACAAACAAATCAGCCGCACCCAATATGTTTAATTCATAAATCAATTCAAAACCAATGTATAAAAATGCGGTCAGCGCTATAGCTACGATGAAGGATACAATTTGATTTTCTGTAATTGAAGAGGCAAACAAACCAATAGCTGTAAATGAGGAAGCCAACATTAAAAGGCCGATGTATGAGCCCCACATTCCGCCCTGGTCAAGATTACCGGGAGGCATGCCTAAAAGATAAACCGTAACATAGTAAAAGAGCGTTGGTAAAAGTGCTATGACTACCAAAGCAAAGGCTGCGAGAAACTTAGCTAAAATGATTTGAAGGTCACTCAGCGGGCTGGTTAACAGAAATTCAATAGTGCCCTGGTTTTTCTCTTCAGCAAACATGCGCATTGTAATGGCCGGGATGAGAAAGAGAAACACAAAGGGGCCTATCATAAAAAGGCTGTCAATGTTAGCATATCCAAAATTCAATATGTTGAAATCCGTAGGAAAAACAAACAGAAAAAGCCCGTTAATTAACAGGAATACGATGATAGTTAAATATCCTGTAATAGAACTCAAAAAATTGCTTATCTCCTTCCTTAATAGTGCTAACATAACCTCCGCCAATTCTTTTGGGAGCGCTAAATTAACCATTTTTTAAAAATAGGCAGAGGACTTAACAAAAATTATAATATAATAGTGGATAGCTTTATGTGATGCTACTCTTTAAATTCCACAATTACCGGAGAATCAAGGCCCATACCCAGCAGTTCGCTGGCTTTCCCCCGGTTAAGGGCAATTTCCAAAAAACCGCTTGTGCCGAACAACGCCATCATTTCGGCTTCATTAACTTCATTGTATGAGGTATGCAATTTTTCGATATTATATTGCTTGTTATGAAAATGGAGCTCAAAAGCTTTATTTTTCCCAACATTATTAAAAGTCTGATGATGAATATTTGTGATAAGGTTTTTGTACCGGTCAATATGAATCACTTTAGCCCGTATCATATTTTCAGAAACAACCGGTTGAAATGTTTGCAGTTTTTTGAGCGAGGTGGCCTCATATCCCAGGCTGTCGAGACTATGCCCTTCTGTGAGTAGCGCTGCCGCTTTGCAAAACAAATCGCGTGCAGGAAAGGTAAAATAGTCTGACTCCTGATGAATGTCCAGGTGTATGATTTCTTCAGGATGTTCCTCTGAAATCAATGAAAAAATGCCGTTATCTGTTCCAATAAAATATTGATTATGCCATTTCACAATAGCATGCGGCGTATCTGATGACTCGTTTGTGTCTACACCGATAATATGAATGGTGTTTTCCGGATAGCATGAAAGAATGTTTTTCAACACGAAAGAGGCGTGAATAATATCATGCGGAGCGATGTGATGAGAAATATCAATGATGTTGGCTGAAGGGATTTTTTGCAACAGTTTTCCTTTAACAGCGCCAACGTAAAAGTCGCGGGTTCCCCAATCGGTTGTCAGCGTGATGATAGGATGGTTCATAACTTTTTCCTCTTCTGATACCAAAATTATAAATAATCACTGTATAATTGGGTTTTCATTTATATTTTTGTAAACGAATTTGTTAGAATTATTGATAATCACGAAAATACTATATGGGAGAAAAGATCATTGCACTTGAAAATGTAAATCCGGTTGAAATCTTTGGAGTAAACGACAAACATTTAAATCAGATTAAGAAGCATTTCTCAAATCTTAAAATTATTGCCCGCGGAAGCAATCTGAAAGTGCAGGGTACAGATGAGGAAATCCATGATTTTGAAGAAAAATTCAACACGATTCTTTTAAGTTATGATAAATTCGGGAAGCTTACTTCCCAGGATTTGGAGCAGATTTTGGGCTCTGACGACCATGTTCATATCACTGATACACCTGAAAATGATATCCTCGTAAGAGGAAACAACGGCATTCTGGTGAAATCGCGCACTCCTAATCAGCACAGAATGACGGAAAGCGTAAAGAGCCATGATTTGCTTTTTGCTATTGGTCCTGCCGGTACTGGAAAAACTTATACGGCTGTTGCTCTGGCTGTTAGAGCTCTAAAAAATAAGGAGGTTCGCCGTATCATCCTCACCCGACCGGCTGTAGAAGCAGGAGAAAACCTGGGTTTTTTACCGGGCGATATGCGCGAAAAGCTCGATCCGTATCTTCAACCGCTCTATGATGCTTTGCGCGATATGATTCATCCGCAAAAACTGCTTACGTATCTCGAAGACGGCACCATCGAAGTAGCGCCTTTGGCTTTCATGCGCGGACGTACACTTGATAATGCTTTTGTGATTCTGGATGAAGCTCAAAACGCTACACCCAGCCAGCTTAAAATGTTCCTGACAAGAATGGGGAAGGCAGCCAAGTTTATCGTAACAGGCGATATTACCCAGATTGACCTGCCCAAAAATCAGAATTCCGGACTCGTGCATGCCACTAAAATCCTGAAAGACATTAAAGGCGTTGACTTTGTTTTTCTGAATGCTGATGATATTGTGCGACACCGTCTTGTGAAGCAAATCATAGAAGCGTATTCTGATCATCCCAAATCCTGATTTATTATGAAGAAAAAGGCCATAGACATTACTTATTTTGATTTTCCGGGACAGAAAAGCCTGTATCACGGCAAAGTGCGTGATGTTTATAACATCGATGACGAGCTTCTGGTGATGATAACGACGGATCGTATATCGGCTTTTGATGTGGTGCTGCCGCGTCCGATTCCTTATAAAGGTCAAGTATTGAACCAGATTGCCGAAACTTTTTTGAATGCTACTGAAGATATCGTTCCCAACTGGAAAATTGCTTGCCCTGACCCTATGGTGACTGTGGGTAGAAAATGCGAGCCTTTTCCGGTAGAGATGATCGTTAGAGGCTATTTGTCCGGAAGTGCATGGCGCACCTATAAGGCCGGAGCTAAAGAGATATGCGGCGTGCCCGTTCCTGAAGGCATGAGAGAACATCAGCAGCTTCCCCGCCCTGTCATCACGCCTACTACAAAAGCTGATGAAGGGCATGATATGGATATTTCCCGCGAAGAAATTATTGAGCAGGGTATTGTTCTGGAAGATGAATACGTTCAAATGGAGCAATATGCGATGAAGCTTTTTGAAAGAGGCCGGGAAATGGCACATGATAAAGGATTAATTCTTGTAGATACAAAATATGAATTCGGAAAAGCCAACGGCCGTATTTACTTGATCGATGAGGTGCATACTCCTGATTCTTCACGCTATTTTTATGCGGATGAATATCAAAAAAGATTTGAAAAAGGAGAGCAGCAAAAACAACTTTCTAAAGAGTTTGTAAGGGAATGGCTTATGGAAAAGGGTTTTCAGGGAAAAGACGGCCAAAAAATGCCAGCTATGACCGACGATTTTGTTCAAAAGGTTTCAGACCGGTATATCGAGCTTTATGAGAAAATCACAGGGTTGCCATTTGAAAAAGCGGAGGGGGAAAATGCTATGCTTCGCGTACAGCAGAATATCTCAGGGTTTTTGAGCGCTTACCGGAGGTGAATCCTCTATTTGGCTTGTTTACAGGTTGTTGGTGGAATTGCCGCTTACAGGAGGAAAAGCTTCTAAGAGATATGCAATTTCATTTGCGCGGGCTTCATCTTCAAAATGGATATAGCCCTTTTTAACATTGGTAAGCAAGTTTTTGATGATTTCTATGTTCGTCCAGGGCCTGAAGTGCTTATCTTCAGGAGTTTGCTTGGTTTCTTCCAAATATTTCCTGATTTCCCTTGCCGTAAACACAGCTCCCTTAAAATGGGGGTTAAGGTAAAACCTAACGTCGCTGTTAAAAGCTGCATTTCCGGGAAAATCCGCATGCATATATGCCAAAATAAAATGATGTGACAAAGGCAGTCCGTAAAGCGGTATTCCAAACTCATGTGCTAAGATGATGTATAGGATACCAAGCGACAGGGGAGACCCTTTTTTGTTATCCAGCAGATGCTTGGAGAAATGACTTTCTATAAAAGTTTCCTTTTTAAGGTTAATCCTGAATTTATGCACATCAAACAAGACATGATTCATGACCCTGATTTTTTGTAAAGCAGTCAGGTTCTCATGCAGCTCATACCTCAGGTCTTCTTTTAAAGGAGCCAGTTTTTCATCAATTTCACTCTGGTCCAAATCGCTGTATAGGTATTGACTGACAATAAAAAAGCCTTCTGCCAGGTCATTCCGCTTAAAGTTGCTCCAGATGGAAAGGTTTTGATAGAGCTTTTCCAGGTGAAGTTGCTGAATCAATTGCAGCAGGCGGTTGCGTCTTTCCGGGTCGTGGATTTTCATCCATTCTTGTTCCAATAGGCTTATTGCCTCCGGACCAAAAGCCAGAATCTGCGAGGCTACCTCCTGATAAGCTTCTTCATCTGAAACATCAAGCAATGAAATTAATGTATGTAATGTTTTATCGTTCCTTTCCATACTGTATTAACAAATTTAAGCCGGTTTTTCTGCAAGCTTATCCAGTAAAATTGTTATCAATTTGTTTATTACTGGCTTGTAGTCCTGTGCATACTCTCCCCTTATGCGATTAGCAATAACAGCGCAAACCGTAAGCACTTCATGACCCAGAGAGCGGCCTAAACCGTATAAACCTGAGGTTTCCATTTCAAAATTCATGATGCGGTGGTTTTTGTAGTGAAAACGCCCGAGCTTTTCGTTTAAATCAGGATAAGCGAGGGGCAAACGCAACACTCTTCCCTGAGGGCCATAGAATCCGGGTGCGGTGGCTGTGATGCCGGGCTTAAAGTGTTCTTCAAACAGGCTTAACAGCGATTCTGAAGCTTTTATGATGTATGGCTTTGATAAATCCTGTGGCCATTGCGTTTGCTTTATGAGTTGCTCTGTGAGCTCATGGCTGATAATGTTTTGGTCTAACGCATAGTAATTCATCAGCCCATCCATGCCAAGCCCGAACTGGGAGGCAATAAACGTGTTTACAGGAATATCTGCCTGTAAAGCTCCGGAAGTTCCCAGGCGGATTAGCCTAAGCTTCTTTTTGTTTTTTTTGATGCTTCTTTTCTCCAGATCAATATTCGCTAAAGCATCAATCTCGTTGATGACGATATCGAGGTTGTCGGTTCCCATTCCGGTTGACATCGCTGTAAAGCGAGTGCCTTTGTATGTTCCGGTGTGGGTTTTTATCTCCCGGTTGTAAACCTTGTGTTCTATGGTATCAAAAAAGGAAGAAACCGTATCCACACGACCTGGGTCACCCACAAGAATAATCGTGTCGGCAAGCATTTCAGGTTTTAGCTTTAAATGATATATACTTCCGTCCGGATTTAAAATAAGCTCTGATTCTGCAATCATAATATTTGTTTGTATAAATGCAACTGTTATTATGTAATTTTGTTTCAAAAGTAATGATAATCGCAATACCTCAAAAACATTGCTAATTCAGAGAGCATCAGAAATTCATATTCATGGTAGAAAGCAACATTAAAGCAGCAGTAATCACTATTGGAGATGAAATCCTTATCGGGCAAATTGTCAATACCAATGCATCCTGGTTAGGGCAGCAAATGAATTTAGCCGGATACAGTGTGGTGCATATGGCAACGGTCCCCGATCAAGGTGAAGAAATTGTAAATGAATTGGATAAAGCAATCAAGTATGCTGAAATTGTCATTATCACCGGAGGGCTTGGCCCCACAAAAGATGATATTACCAAGCGTACATTGGCTGAGTATTTCGGGAAGTCTCTTCATGAAGATCAGGATACGCTTGAGCAGGTCACTTCTTTTTTTGCAGACAGAGGAATGACTCTTACAGAAACAAACCGGCGGCAGGCTTTAGTTCCGGAAGGTGCTGTAGTGCTGAAAAATGAAAATGGCACGGCACCGGGAATGCTCTTTGAGGATAATGGAAAGGTGGTTGTCTCTTTGCCGGGAGTGCCACTTGAGATGAAGCACCTGATGACAGAAAAAGTGATACCCTATCTGAAAAAGAAATATAAGGGGCAGCATATCTATCATAAAACAATCATGACTCACGGAATGGGTGAGTCGCATCTTTCTGACCTTATCCAAACCTGGGAAGAAAGTCTTCCTGCCCATATCAAGCTGGCTTATCTGCCGCGACCCGGTATAGTTCGTTTACGGCTCAGCGCAGCCGGAGATTCATACAAGCAAATCAGAATAGATGTAAACAAAGAGGTGCAGCGATTGGTGAAGTTAATCCCGGATTTAGTTTTTGGATATGATGATGTTTCATTAGAAGAAGTGATAGGAGGGATACTTAAACAACATTCGAAAACGGTTGCTACGGCTGAGAGTTGCACCGGTGGAAGCATAGCAGCCAGAATAACCTCTGTAGCCGGTAGCTCCGCCTATTTCAAGGGAAGCGTAGTAGCGTATGATAATGACGTAAAAAGCAGTGTGTTGGAGGTTTCTGAAAAGGCGCTGGAAAAACATGGCGCTGTAAGTGAGGAGGTAGCAAGGCAGATGGCTGCCGGCGTAATGAAATTGCTCAAAACCGACTATGCCATTGCCACTACAGGCATTGCCGGGCCGGATGGAGGCACAAAACAAAAGCCTGTTGGAACAGTATGGATTGCTGTAGCGGCAAAAAATCAAATCAAAGCACAGCGTTTCCAGTTTGGACATCAACGCTCACGAAATACAGAGCGGTCAGTACTTTCAGCTTTGAATATGTTGCGGATAATGCTGCGCGAGGTTTAAAACTCTATATTCAGTTTCAGGTTAACCTGGCGTGGCGTAAGATAATTGGGTACAGCCAATTGGTTATTGTTTACATCCGTAACCCAGAAATAGGATATCGTGTTTTTAATTTGAAGCAGGTTAAACACTTCCAGGCTGAGCCACATGGATTCAAAATGATTTAGAAAGTGGCCCTCACGCAAGTTAATACCTTCTCCCATAATTTGCTTGGCAAAGCCGATATCTACTCTTCGGTATGAAGGAATTCTTGTGTCTCCCTTGTAGTTTTTCGTTCCGGGGATGTTTACCGGCAGGCCTGTGCTGTAGTGTAAACTCAGGTTCATTTTATAAGTGGGGTTTTTCGGAAGGTAGTCCTGGAAAAACAAGCTGAAGTTAATACGCTGGTCTAAAGGTCTGGGCCGGTATCCGATTTCTTTTTCTTCCTGATAAGCAACTTCCTGGTCTTCACTCTCTGCAGTTATCAGTTCGCCGGCTTCATTGTATGAGGCCATGTAATAATCACCTTCAATGTTTTCCTGTGTAGTCATCAAAGATAAACTTGCCCATGATTCTACTCCTTTAACAAATTCTCCGTTTACTTTCATGTCTATTCCCGTGGAATATCCCTTCGATTCCATATCAGCAAAATAACGCACCCTTACGTTGTCAATCTCATAAGGTATGAGGTTGTCGAGGTGTTTGTAGAATACTTCTGTAACAAACTTAAAAGGGCGTCCCCATGCCCGGAAATTCCAGTCGCTGCCAAGTAAAAAATGTATTGATTTTTGTGATTTAATGTCCTGATTCAGCGTACCGTCGAGCCGCCTCATTTCTTTGTAGAATGGGGGTTGATAGTAATATCCGGAGGAGAACCGGAACAGGATATCGCGCTTCCATTGTGGTTTGAAGGAAATACTTGCTCTCGGGCTCAGTAGAAACTCGTCATTAAAATCCCAGTAAGAGGCACGCAATCCTGTGGTGAGTGAAATGTTCCTGGTTCTTGAAAGTTCCCAGCTATCCTGAAAGTAAGCAGAAAACCGGTTGGAGGATATTTTGTTTTGGGCGGATACTAAACCTTGCATTTGCAATGGGTAAGGCTCGGGAATTGCTTCTCCGGGGATATAATTCGGGTAGGGCAGGGTGTAGCCCGCAGAGTCCAGCAGATTCCATTCCCGCAAATCATCGGCGATGCTTTCTTGCTGAAATTTGATGCCCCATTCTATTTCATGCTCCTCAGAAAGGTACTCTCCCTGATGTTCTACAGAAACGACATCCACATTCAGCTCATTGCGTGCATGATTCAGATAGGTTCCTACGCCTTGCTTTTCTACCACTTCGCCAAAATCTTCCTGTCCGAGGTTGCTGCTTAGCTGGCCTATCCAATAATCGCCCCTGATATCAAAGCTTTCGTTTTCATCAGAAGTGTAAGCTGATGCCATTAGTTTTAGCTTCATCCCCGGAAATGGCTTATAAATAGCGGATAATCCGCCGGTATAAGTCAGGTATTTATCAACCTCTTTTCCATCAAAAAAGACTTGCAGCCTTAGCGCCTGCTGAAAGGTTCCAAAATCAGTGGTTCGGTTTTCCGGGGTAAACCTGTAAATGTTTCTCGAAATGTTTCCGAGCATTGTGAATTCCCAGTTTTCGTGTGGAGCATAGTTAACCATGCCCTGAACATCGGTGAACGTAGGTTGATATTCGCCTTCAGTTTGCAAACTGTTGAGGATGTATTGATTGGATTTTTGCCTTACACCGAGCAGGTAAGATAATTTTTGGTTATCGGTTGCATCTTCAATGTGAAACGAACCGCCGAGCAAGCTACCGGATACGGATCCCGCGAAAGCGGATGGTTTTTTGTAGGTAATATCCAATACCGATGACATCTTATCACCGTATTTTGCATCAAATCCGCCGGCAGAAAACAACACCGAGGAAACCAAATTGCTGTTGATAAAACTGAGGCCCTCCTGGCGGCCTGAGCGCACTAAAAAGGGCCTGTAGATGCGTATGCCGTTAACATATATCAGGTTTTCATCAAAATTTCCGCCCCTGACGGAATATTGATTGCTCATTTCGTTTTTGGAGGAAACGCCAGGCATGGTTTTCACGAGAGTCTCTATGGAGTTGTTCATGCCGGGGATTTTACCGGCAGCCTTAGGGTTAATAGCTGTTATGCTTTTTCGCCTGATGCGTTTGTCTTCAATGATGACGTCGTTAAGCATCGTAGAGGAAGGGTCAATGGTAATGTTAAGTTCTTTTTCTTCTCCGGGTTTTACGTCAATGGTTACAGTGCGGGTTTCAAATCCTATAAAGGAAAACTTCAGCATAATGTTTTCGGCAGGTTTAAGATAAAGCCTGTACTTACCCTGGGCATCACTTACGGTGCCTTGCTGACTTCCTACAGGAGAAACATTTACAAGCTCAAGAGGCTGCTTCCCGCTGTCGGTGATTTCGCCAAATACTACAGCTTTTTCTTGCTGAGCCATACTTTTTAAGGCAAACAGGAAAAAAAATAACAGATATGCGCTATACCTCATTGAATCATTTTTAAAACTTCTCATTAAACGCATTCTAAACTTTTATATTTTACTAATGCAGGCAAATATAAAAACTAAATGTGCTTTGCTAATGAGCAAAAACACTCACGTAAGATTTATCATTTGATATTGTTACATCATGTTTGATATAACAACGCGTATACATGAGAATTATATTTTTGAATATCACCATTAATCTTTGAACAAATCTATCATATCCCTGCTTAGCAAAGGATAAAAAAAATGCCGTTACGTTGCAGTAACAGCATTTAAATTTTTCGCAATGTAACCGGATTATGCAAGAATGTTGTTGTTTTTCCGGGCCTCTTTAAGTACGGCAGAAATGCCTTTTTTGTTGATTGTGCGGATTCCTTTAGCGCTTACCAACAACGTAACCCAGTTTCCTTCCTCAGGAATGTAAAAACGGCGTTTATGCAAATTGGAATAAAATTTACGCTTGGTTCGGTGGTTCGAGTGCGAAACACTATTCCCGGTCATTGCTTTCTTCCCTGTAACTTGACACACTTTAGCCATCACTCTATTTTTTTAATTAGATTTTCAAAATGGTCTGCAAAATAACGGAAAATATCTCAATAAAACAAGCTGATATTGCCGGCGAAAATAAAAAAAAGCGTCTTCTTTTTGTGAAGACGCTTTCAGGAGATAATTTATCCTTATTATTTTATAATGCGTTCAAAAGCATCATTACCGGTATAGTCGATAAATTCCTTATCGGTTTTTGCTGTTTCTTTCAGCCCGGAATCAATGCTAATTGCTTTTTCAAGGTTGCTTAAGGCTTGTTCCTGATTGTTGCTTCTGGCATTGGCTACAGCCATAAGGTAATATTCCATAGCCCCTTTATCTGAACAATCAAGTGTTTCCAGTGCCTTCGAATTGTCTTCGTTCATGATTTGTGCCAGTGCGAGGTTATAATCGCAATCAGCGGCGCTGAAGTTGCTTTCGGCACTATCAAAATCACCGTTGATCATATCGATAATTCCCTGATTGTAATTTGTGTTAATGCCTTCATTTCTGGCATTCTCAAGATGCTCTGAGGCTTTATCGTAGTTTTCCTTTTTCAACTCAAGAACAGCCAGGTTATTAAATACCTCTCCTGTAGTCTTGATGGCTTTTGCTTTGTTAAGCGCTTTTTCTGCTTCTGCAAGATTTCCTTCTTCCAGGTAAACCGCTGCCTTGTTATTATGAGCCCTGAAGCAATTTGCATGCTTTTCTGTAATGGCTTCATACGCTTCGGTTTTTTTGGCAGGAGTAGTTTGCAGTGTTGCGGCATAAAGCATTTCATTGATATCAAGTGTGTCGATATCGGAAAAAATCAAATCCTTTAATTCTTCATCAGAGTGTTTTGGCTCGTATGAATTAACTGAGAATTCTACACGACGTAACGAAGGCAATACTTTTTCTTCCAGTTCTTTGAAGATTACTGACATATTGCGGATTTCCTGCTCACGCTTTTTCAAATCAGGCTGTGAACGAACTACATTCAGGATAGTTTCTTTCTTTTCAAGATTGCTGTTTTCTACAGCTTCAACAAAACCGTTCCAGTCTTCTCCTCTTGGGTTACTGGCTATTGTAACCTCATCAGCAGATTCATATTGTACTTTGCTGTCTTTTTCTTTTGCAATTTTGTTTAATTGCTTTTTGATATAATTTTCGCCTGTTTCAGCTCTGTCTTCTGCCAGGTCTTCATTGAAATCGATTTCACCTTCAGGTGATGCCCATGCATTCAGATCAATATCTTTAATCTTCCATCCTTGACTGATGAAGTCGTTCAATTCACTGAGGTCTTTTTTGTTTTCTTCTTTTTTATTGAATTCTAAACGCCAGTTGAGATTTGCGAAGTTTTTCGCAAAATAGATGGCGGCATCCTCAGAAACAATCGTTTCTTTTTCATAACCATGTGGAGAAATCGTGGTGTTTTCGGTGTGTTTAATTCTGGTGCTGGTAATAATTACACCTTCTGCAAGTTGAGTTGACCCGAGCTTTTCGGAATTGTTTTTGAGTGAAGCTACAGGGTTGGCGACTACAACAGCATCTTCCATGCCTTCTTCAAAATCAAATGTGGCATTATAGGTGAAAGAGCCACCTTCTTTTTTGCTGATGACCGTACCTTCTCCTTCAGCTTTTTCTCCTTTCAGCCTGAAAGACTCCAGCTCTTTTTCTCCTCCGTCATATTTTACTACCGGAGTAAATTCAAGCGAAGCTTTGGGGTGGAAATATTTTTCCGGTATGAATCCCTTTACTTCCATCTCAACCTGTCCTCCTTTGTTCTCAAGGACTTCAGGAGTGGTTGTATAATCAACATCTTCGTAGTTGTTTACCATGCGGTTCAATCCGCAACTGCCTAAAAAAGCAGTCATTAATAATAGTGCTAATACTTTTACAGTTCTCATTTTCTTATGGTTTTTTATCAGTTTCCTGACGGCGAATTTAAAAAAAATTGGCGGGTATCAAAACAGCAAAATATTTAAAAAAGAAAAAGCCGTCCCGGTAAGGGGCGGCTTTTTCTTTTTTAAATTAATAGATGATTTATTCAACCATGCTCTTAAAGTCTGGCATATCAAAGTATTCCAAAAATTCCTTATCGTTTTTGGCTGTTTCTTTGTAAGAATCATCAGCCTGAATGGCTTTTACTAAATATTCAAAGGCCATTTCTTTATTATCGCTACGGGCGCCGACAACAGCCATCAAATAGTTCCTTTCTGCCGTTTCAGGGGCGCACTCGAGTGTTGACTTTGCCTTATCAGTATCTTCATTTACGAGATGAGCCAAAGCAACGTTATAGTCGCAGTTTTTGTTATCCATTTGGGATAAGGCTTCGTCGTAATTTCCTTTTGTGATGTTCAGAACACCCATGCTGTAGGATACGTTGATACCTTGCTTTTTGGCTTTTGCGAAATACTCTTCAGCTTCTTCATACTCCCCATCAATACCAGCAATTATTCCTAAGTTATTAAGAACACCACCGTGTGTTGGAGCAATGCTTTCAGCTTTTTTCAGAGCTTTTTTAGCATCATCATATTCGCCTTGCAGCATCAGGATATAACCTTTGTTGTTAAATGCTTTAGCACAACCCGGGAACAATTCAGTTGCCTTTTGATAAATGTCTAATTTATCATTAAGGTCGTTATGCAGTGTTGCAGCATAAAGCAGTTCTGCTTTGCTAAGTTCTTCAGCGTCTTCCATAGCTAAACTGGCCATCTCTTCATCGGTTTTCTTTGGCTCGTAGCTGTTTACTTTGAGCTCAGCTCTTCTAAGTGGAGGCAAAATTTCTTCTTCCACTTTTTCGTAAACCAAGGCCATGTTTCTGATTTCCTGTTCACGCTTTTCCAGGTCGGGCTGTGAGCGCACAACATTTAAGATAACTTCCTTATCTTCGATATCCGAAGCTTCAACAGCATCCATAAAGCCGTTCCAATCCTCGCCTTTGGCTTGTTGATTCACGGTTACCTCATCAATGTCCATGTCTAATTCACTGAAAAGGTCTTTTAAGACTTTATGACCTGTCTTGGCTCTGCGTTCTGATAAACCTGCGTTGAATGATTCCTCACCTTCTGGAGATGCCCATGCATTGATTTCAATGTCTTTGATCTCCCAGCCTTT
This sequence comes from Bacteroidota bacterium, assembly GCA_051747665.1. Lineage (GTDB taxonomy): Bacteria > Bacteroidota > Bacteroidia > Bacteroidales > JAIPAH01 > JAIPAH01. Next base: position 17,736 of record JBNJGK010000054.1, read on the forward strand.
ATCAATGAATTGCTTAAGCTCTTCCACATCTTCTTTGGCATTGCGATCCACGTTTAAGGGAAGTCTCCAGTTTAGATAGGCCAAATTAATTTTGAAATATACTGTAGCTTTTTCTGAAATAATGGTTTCTTTTTCATAACCGTGTCCGGCTATCATGCCATATGCAGGAGAATCGCTTTTGTTATAAGGATTCTCTGCTGCATTTTCAGGGGTAAAAGCAACGCGCTGTCCTGTAATAATTGTTCCTGTGGCCAGGGATCTTTCAGGTAAAGCCTCTGATTTATAATTTTCCTCGATGTTGCTATTGGTAGCATCTTCATTTACCGGATTTCCTTTTGGAAGGAAAACGAGCGACTCGATGACCAGTTCTGCATCTTCCATGCCTTCTTCGAAATCAATTGTGTAGTCTTTTGAGAATGTGCCGCCATCTGATGTGATTACTTGTCCATCACCGGAAACTTTATCTCCTCTTAAGAAAATGGGCTCAAGTACTTTTGATTTTCCGTTATATTTTACGATAGGGCTGAGTTTCATAGCCGCTTTGCTGCTGAAGTATTTTTCAGGGATTTGGCCAGAAACGGTAACATCTACCTTGTTTCCGTGTCTTTCCATTACAGCAGGTGTTGCAGCAATATCCACATTTTCGAAATTCCGAACCATTTTTCCTAATCCGCCAAACTGGCCGAGATTAAATGTAAGATTCAGGGTTGAGTTCGTATATATATCATAATCAAATCCACCTTCTTTGGCATC
>JBNJGK010000055.1:0-18141 GCA_051747665.1 Bacteroidota bacterium
TTTCTTTACGGATATTGTTAACCAGCCTGCTTACTGTAAAAGATAGCGGGATAAAAAGCTGGAACAAATAGAATGACCAGGCCTTTGGATCAACTGCGATTGCAATTAAGAGCAGTACGGCATGAAAAATAACCACATTAAGCCGTTTACGTGTTCGGATGATGTTTTCATCAAGCTTAAAAATCATTCGGGGAACCGTAAACAAAACCAGCAGAGCAAATACTGCTAAAAAGGGTAAATAAGCGTAAGGCAGGCTTTGAGGCCATGAAGTTGGCAGTTGGCTGTAGTAGCTTGTGAAAGCCTGCCAGCTTCCCGGCAAGTCGTCTATCCAAAAAAGATACATTCCATAGAAAAGCAAGACTGCGATTAAGCCGGTAAGCGAAATAAACCATTCGCGGAAAGTGTATGATTGATAGATTACCAGGGTAATCCATATCAGTACAAGTAAATACAGGTTTCCCGGATGTATGAGGATAGCTATTCCGGCCAGAAGGGATGTGTTAAACCACTCCAGCAGCGGTTGTTTTTTGCCATAATTGGCAATAAGTTGCCTGATAATGAGGATGCCTAACAACCCTGAGAAGAGGCTGGGATTGAGGGTTAAGAAGTTGCTGTTGTAGCTCATAAACAACAGATAGAACAGAAACGGCGAAAGGTTGGTCATTCCCAAAATCCTGTAGCTTCCGGTAGTAGCGGTTAAAACAGCGCCTTGAATCATCAGTAGGATAAACCCGGCAATGGTTAAATACAAACTTCCGGCCATGTTATCATACCAACCGTAGAAAGGTGAGACTTCAGGCGGGGCAGGAGGGGTGGGATACTCCAAAAATCCCGGAAGCCATAACAAAGCGCCGGCAATAATAATGAGCAGGATTTGAGACTGATATGTGTTGCTGAACCAGCGGTAAATCATTGCTGATATTTTTTTAAATCCTGTCCTAAATCAGTTCTGTAATAACTGTTTTCAAAGGATATTTTTTGGCAGGCTGCATAGGCAGAATCCAGGGCGCTTTCCATAGAAGGCTTCAGACTGGTTACAGCTAAAACGCGTCCGCCGCTGGTTTTCACAAGATTTCCTTCTGCTTTGGTTCCTGCATGAAATACTAAGGTCTCAGAAACTTTTTCCAGTCCCTGGATGGTTTTTCCCTTGTCATATTTTTCAGGATATCCACCTGATACCATCATTACTGTTGCAGCGCAATTATCAGAAGTTTTTACCGGTGTACTGCTCAGTTTTTTTTCTGCGGCTAATTTCATCAACAGCAGCAAATCTTCTTCTAACCTGGGGATAACCACTTCTGCTTCCGGATCGCCCATGCGGGCATTGTATTCAATAACATAAGGGTTTCCTTCCACATTAATTAATCCGAAAAAGATAAAACCGCAGTAGGGAATGTTTTCTGTTTGCAAACCTCGTATCGTTGGTTTGATAATTTGCTGTTCTACTTTTTTCATGAAAAAGTCATCTGCAAAGGGCACAGGACTGATGGCCCCCATGCCGCCGGTGTTCAATCCTGTATCTCCTTCACCGATGCGTTTGTAGTCTTTGGCTTCGGGTAGCAATTTGTAGTGAACGCCATCAGTAATAACAAAAACGGATAATTCTGTTCCCGAAAGGAAATCTTCAATCACTACTTTTGCAGATGCTTCGCCGAATTTCTGGTTTTCCAGCATATCTGACAGTGCCCCGATTGCTTCCTGTTTGTCTTCTGCAATCAGAACGCCCTTGCCTGCTGCCAGTCCGTCTGCTTTCAAAACATACGGGCCGCTTTTTTCTTTCAGAAATGCGATGCCTTCATTTAAAGTGTCGCGCGTGAATGTCCTCGATCGGGCTGTTGGAATATGATGGCGCTGCATAAATTGCTTTGCCCAGTCTTTGCTTCCCTCAAGCAGGGCTCCTTTCTTTTGCGGGCCAAAAAATAATATATGCTGTAAATCTTTATCTTCAGCAAAAAAATCAGCCAGTCCCTGAATTAGCATAGCTTCAGGACCCACAACCACCAAATCAATGCTATAGGATAATGTGAACCTTTTGATGGAGTTAAAGTCGCCAGGGTCAAGGGCAACATTTTCTCCTGAATCGGAGGTGCCCGCATTTCCCGGAGCAATATAAAGGGCATTAAGCCGGGGGCTTTGTTTAAGTTTCCAGGCTATGGCGTGCTCTCGTCCGCCGCCGCCAATCAGAAGTACATTCATAGTGTTATTGTTTTCATCATTGATTCCCATAACTGTTCGGCTGTTTTTCCCCATGAAAAACGAGCCGCTCTTTTTTTTCCCTTCAGGATCATCTCCTGTTTTAAAGTCTCGTCGGTTGATATTTTTTTCATGGCATCTGCAATGGATTCCGGGTTGAATGGATCGGTAAGCAGTGCGGCCTCTCCGGCAACTTCAGGCATAGATGTGATGTTTGATGTGATAACCGGTGTTCCGGACTGGAAAGCTTCCACAATCGGAATACCGAACCCTTCAAAGTACGAAACATATGTTAACGCTTCTGCGGATGCCACCAGCTTTTGAAGTTCATTGAAAGGTTGCCGTCCCAGCAAAAGAATATCTTTTTTAAAGCGGTTTTCTTCGTAAGCCTTTTTGATGGGGGTTGTCCACCATTTCAGATTTCCGGCAAGGGCAAGCACATGCGGAGCGTTTGTGGCTTGTTTAAAAAGCTCAAAAGCTTTAAATAAGTTTACGGGATTCTTTCTTGGATGCAGGGCGCCTACAAACAAGAAGTAGGGTTTCCCGGATGTATGTTGGCGGCGCACTTTTTCCTGCTCAGGCTTCTCCATAGGCTGAAAAGCAGGATTAACACCATTGTAAACCACATCAATTTTTTCAGCAGATACGCCATACTTATCAATAATGTCTTTTTTTGAATATTCTGATACCGTTGCTATTCGCGTGGCCTTGCGGGCATACTTAGAGAAATATCTCCGGTAATAGAATCGCTCTGCTGCCGGTAAATCTGTGGGATAGTGCTCAAAATTGAGGTCATGATATACCGGTAATGTCGGGACATCTGTTTTTAGCGGGAGGTATCCGTCGGGCGAAAAAAAGAGATCAGGCTGAAATTTTTTCAGCATTCGCGGTATCATAATATGAAACCAGGTGTAGTATAAAACCGGATGTCGTGCCTGAGGAAATACTACGACAGGTTTTACATTGTCAGAAAAAACAAAGGATTCATCATAGGCACGATCAAAGAAGAAGATGAATTCTGCTTCGGGATGGCTTTTTGTGATTCTGCTCAGGGTCTCATAAGTGAACCACCCGATGCCTTCCATTTTGTCTTTCAACAACAAACGTGTATTTACCGCAATTTTCAATGGCTTGAGTTTTATGGCTTCAAAATTAACATTAATAAAAACAAGCCAAAATAAAATTTCACGTTAAGTCATACGTTCTAAATACACCAAAATAGAGCGTTGTTTATTGAACAAAATTTCATACTTTTGAAGGCTTATTTAAGAGAAATAAAACGAAAAAATGAGTCAAGAAACCAAAAGCAGTAGAGAGTTTGACGCAAGTCAGCTTTTTGTTTTTTTATACCGGCATAGAAAGATACTTTCCATTGTTTCCCTGATAGCGGTAATATCGGCTGTGATTTTCTCTTCACCGTTGTTTATCCCGCCAAAATATGAGTCTTCTGTAATCATGTATCCGGCTTCTTCTAATTCTATTTCAAAAGCCTTGCTTACAGAGCGCCAAAGCAGTGATCAGGATGTTCTGAAATACGGCGAAGAAGCTGCAACGGAACAAATGCTGCAAATGCTTAATTCCGCCCGTATCCGCGACAGGATTGTCAAAGAGTTTAATTTGATGGAACATTATGATATTAAACCTGATGAGAAGTATAAGCATACAAAGCTTCAGAATGCCTATGAAAATAATATCAAATTTAAGCGGACAGAATTTATGGCGGTTAAGGTTAATGTCTTGGATACCGATCCTGAAATGTCCGCTGAAATAGCCAACGAGATTGCCAAAATTGTTGATTCTGTAAAAAATCAAATTGCCAGCCAGCGGGCCGAAAAAGCTTATCGTATTGTAAAAACCGAATATGAACAATTGCAAGCTGAAATTAGCCTGATGGAGGACTCTTTAACCCATTTGCGCCGGCAGGGTATCCATGATTATGAATCGCAAGCCGAAATGTTTAACCAGCAACTGGCTAAAGAAGTAGCTAAGGGAAATACGCGTGGGGTTAATGCATTGGAGAAAAAGCTTAATCAGCTTGCAGAATATGCCAGCGGGTATATTGGGCTGAGTCAGCAAATAGAATATGACCGGGAAAAATTGAGTTTATTGAAACGAAAACTTGAAGAAGCTGAGGTAGATGCGTTTGAGATACTGCCTCAGAAGTTTATTGTAGAACATGCCTATGCCTCAGAGAAAAAAGCGTATCCGGTAAGATGGCTCATTGTGGTAGTTACACTTATAGGCGTGCTTCTAATAACATCTATGGTGCTTTTGATTGTAGAAAACCTGAAAAGCGTTAAAAGACAATGGAAAACATCATCATGATTTTCAAAACAGGTACCGAAAAATGTATTAAATATTCGCGATAAAATGGAAAATTACTTTAGCAACAAAAACGTAATACTCATACTGTGGAAATGGAAATGGCATCTCATAACAGTGGTTGCTGTGGCCATTTTGTTGGGTGCGATTTTTTCCAGTAAACTTTTTATAACGCCCAAGTTTGACTCAAGGGCGGTTATTTATCCTTCAAATGTAGCACCGTATTCTGATGAAAGCGAAACGGAGCAGATGATACAATGGCTGCAATCAAGAGACATCAAGGATAGCATGATTAAACGGTATGATTTGGGGCGGCATTACGAGATCGATACCGGATACAAGTATTATTATACCACCTTGCTTTATGAATACAACCAGAATGTATCCATAAGCAAAACACAATATGAATCCATTGAAATAGAGGTTTTAGATAAAAACCCGGTACAGGCTAAAGAGATGGTTGAATCTATCTTAGAGTTGTTAAATAATAAAATCCGGCGTATTCACGAATCGAAATTTGATGAAGTGCTTGAATTGAATCAGCGCATGGTAGCAAAAAAGAAAAAGGAAGTAGATTCGGTTAAACAAGTTTTAACAGAATTGGGAATGGATTATGGATTGTTTGAAACTGAAAGCCAGGCTCGCGAAGTGACGGAAGGATATTTGAGAACGGTAGATGGCTCTTCCGCCAATATTAATCACAGTGGAGTGCAGAAACTTAAGAAGGCCTTAGAAGAAAAAGGTGGCGAGTTTATGATTAATGAGAGCTACGTAACCGGTTTAATGGCAGGATATAGTGAAATTAAACGGGATTACGATATGGCTTACAAAAATGCCAACCGGAAATTCACCTATACAAATACAGTAACCTCACCTTTTGTTTCTGATAAAAAGGCTTACCCGGTGAGGTGGCTGATTGTTGTGTATTCTGTTGTTGCAGCACTTATTCTGGCGGTTATAGTTATTGCCGTATTAGAAAACAAAAAACGGTTAGAATTCAAGGATGAATAAAGGCATTCTGCAAGAGAAACATAAAACTACGATAGCTTATACTGTCAGTGGGCTGTTTTTAGCATTAAGTGCCTACCTTATTGCCAATGAGGATTTTTGGTATGTAGCGATTATTCCAGCCTTGCTGGCTGTGCTCGCTTTATATGTTTATAAACTGCATTGGGTTATTCTGCTTGCTGCTTTTGTAACACCAATAGCCGTTGAGTTAAACGACCTAAACTTAGGCATCAGTATTTCATTACCGTCAGAGCCCCTGATGGTAGGCGTTTTGATAATCGCTACTTTAAAATTGCTATTTGAAGGGCAGCACGATGGGCGCATTATCCGGCACCCGGTTACGTTGGTAGTGTTGTTTAGTTTGGTGTGGATGTTTTTTACGTCTGTTACAAGCGAATTACCCGTAGTATCTTTTAAATATTTGCTTTCGCGATTATGGTTTGTGGTTCCGTTTTTCTTTTTAGGTATCCCTTTGTTTAAACGATTTAAATACATCAAAATATTTAATTGGCTTTACATTATTCCGTTGATCTATGTTATTTTTTATACTACAAATGTGCATGCAAGCCATGGCTTTGATGAGGATGTAAGCCATTGGGCTATGAGTCCATTTTATAATGATCATACTGCATATGGCGCTATTCTTGCTTTGATGTTGCCTTTTACATTGGTATCTGCTTTTTATAAAGGATATTCTGCAAGGTATCGTACTATCGCCGGGATCGTCTCTTTTATTTTGTTGGGAGCCTTGTTTTTGTCTTACAGCAGAGCGGCATGGCTTAGTTTTGTAGGGGCATTTGGTGTGTTGATGATTATGGTATTGAAAATCCGTTTCCGGTATGTGTTTCTGGTATTAGGTGTTTTGATTGGCTTGTTTTTTAGTTTCAGACCACAAATAGTAGATTATCTTGAGGATAATGATCAGGATTCATCCGGAGATTTTAAAAAGCACGTTCAATCTGCCTATAACATATCAACAGATGCATCTAACCTGGAACGAATAAACCGCTGGCAATCAGCTTTGAGATTGTTTGAGGATCGTCCTGTTCTGGGCTGGGGGCCCGGAACGTATCAGTTTGTTTATGCGCCTTATCAGCGGTCTAAAGAAAAAACGATCATCAGCACAAACTTTGGCGATATGGGTAATGCTCACAGCGAATATCTCGGCCCTCTTTCAGAGTCTGGGGTGTTGGGTGCAGTATATGTTCTTTTGCTGGCTTTTGTAGGTTTGAACCGGGCAGTAATTGTGTATCGAAAAAGCAAAAACAAAGAAGTGAAAATGATGGCCCTTGCCGTATTGCTTGGGCTAACTACATACTGGATTCATGGTTTCCTGAACATATTTTTAGATACGGATAAACTTTCTGTTCCGGTGTGGGGCTATTTGGCTATTATCGTGGCTCTTGACTTGTATCATCGCGATAAGCAGCCTGAAGAAGAGGAAAATAAAAAACCGGTGAAGGAATAATCCACCGGTTCCTAAAAAATACGTTTTTGTTTTATTTTTTGATGCGCTCAGAATATGACCCGTCGCGTGTGTCGATTTTTAGGATATCACCCTCGTTGATAAACAGAGGTACTTTTACAACCGCTCCGCTTTCAACTGTGGCTTCCTTTTGAGCGTTTGTAGCTGTATTACCCTTTTCACCGGGTTCAGTATACGTTACGGCCATTTCTACATAAGGCGGTAAATCGCAACTCAGAGGGGATTCTGTCTCTGCATGAAACAAAATCTCTACATTTTGCCCGGCTTTTAGAAATTCAGGTGCGTTGATCAGTTCTTCATCTAAAAAGGTTTGCTCAAACGTTTCGTTATTCATGAAATGATACGTTTTGTCTTCTTTATAAAGAAATTGGTAGCTACGTCTTTCCACGCGCTGGATGTCTATTTTGACTCCGGAATTGAACGTATGCTGTACGATTTTTCCTGTTTTCAGGTTTTTAATTTTTGTGCGTACAAAAGCGCCTCCTTTTCCGGGTTTTACATGTTGAAACTCCTGAATGGTAACCAGTTCTCCATTCAGTTTAATGCAAAGTCCGTTTTTTATATCTGATGTTGTTGCCATAAAAAATATTTTAATATTTTATTCAAACTTGAGGTATCCTTTCATAATGCCCCGGCTTGATTTGTTAATAAAAGTAAGGATTTCGTCTCTTTCAGGCGTGGCCGGCACTTCAGCTTCAATTACTGAAAGGGCCTGGCTGTTATTGAGTCCTTTGAGGTAAATAATGCGGTAAATATCCTGGATTTGGTTTATTTGCTGACTGTTGTATCCTCTTCTTCTCAAACCTACAGAGTTGATTCCCACATAAGATATGGGTTCTCTTGCGGCTTTTGTATAAGGAGGAATATCCTTACGTACCAAAGAACCTCCGGAAATCATCGTGTGCTTCCCGATTTTGGAAAATTGATGCACAGCAGTCAGCCCGCCGATGATGGCCCATTCGTCAATTTCTACATGACCTGCCAGGTTAGCCGCGTTTGCCATTACCACATGGTCGCCGATAATGCAATCATGGGCGATATGGACATATGCCATGATAAGTGCATTGTTTCCTACAAACGTTTTGTTGTTGGCTTTGGTGCCGCGGTTAATGGTTACAAACTCCCTGATAGTAGTGTTATCGCCAATGGTTACAGAAGTTTCTTCGCCATCAAACTTTAGATCCTGAGGGATGGCTGCAATTACGGCTCCGGGGAAAATCTTGCAGTTTTTCCCGATTTTGGTTCCTTCCATGATAGTCACGTTAGAACCGATCCAGGTACCTTCGCCAATCTCTACATTTTTTTCGATGTTTACAAAAGGCTCAATAACCACATTCTTGGCTATTTTCGTTTGAGGATGAACATATGCTAAAGGTTGATTCATCTTGCTTAGCTGTTTTTTACAATTTGGGCCACAAGTTCGGCCTCCATTACTATTTTATTTCCTACATAAGCTGTGCCTTGCATCTGGCAGATGCCACGACGTATAGGCGCAATCAATTCCAGTTTAAAAATGATGGTGTCGCCGGGCACAACTTTTTTTCTGAAACGAACTTTGTCAATTTTCGCAAAATAGGTTACATAATTTTCCGGGTCAGGCACTGTAGATAAAACCAGTATACCACCGGTTTGTGCCATCGCTTCTACCTGCAACACGCCGGGCATTACAGGCTCGTTAGGGAAATGCCCTACAAAAAAAGGTTCGTTCATGGTGGCATTTTTCATGCCGATAACATGTTTATCGCTTACTTCCATGATTTTATCTACCAGCAGAAAGGGTGGGCGATGCGGAAGCATTTTCTTGATGTCATTAATATCATAAACAGGCTCCTGATCAGAAGTGAAGTGAGGGATATCAGATGTTTCCTCTGTTTCTTTGATGTGCTTTTTTATGATACGTCCAAACGCTACATTGGATTCATGACCAGGTCTTGTTGCAATTATTTTTGCTTTCAACGGCCGGCCTACTAAAGCTAAATCTCCAACCACGTCAAGCAGTTTATGGCGTGCCGGCTCATTTTGGTATTTTAAATCTGTGTTGTTTAATATGCCTTGCTCTTCTACTTTCACATCATGCTTGTCAAAAAAATCAGCAAGCCATTTTAGCTTTTCCTCGCTGATAAGGTGCTCTACAAAAACCAGTGCATTTTCCAGGTCACCGCCTTTAATAAGGTTATGCTTAATTAAAGGTTCCAGTTCATGTAAAAATACGAATGTTTTAGCATCCAGAAACTCATCCTTAAATTGATGAAGGTGATGCATGTGCGCATATTGAGGTTTTAACACCTTAGAGTCAAAATCCACCATTGTTTTTATTTCATAGTGGTCTGATGGTATAGCTATAAACTCAACGCCTGATTTTTCATCTTTATAGGTAAGCGTTTCCTGAAGCTCAAAATAATTTTTTTCTTCGCTTTGGGTTTTAATGCCTGCTTCTTCAATTAAACCGGCATAAGGTTTTGCGCTGCCGTCTAAGATAGGGCATTCCTCGCCGTCGGTTTTAATCAGAACATTATCAATTTCATAAGCAGTTAATGCCGCTAAACAATGTTCTACGGTTTGTATTTTAACGCCGTTGTTTTTTAGTGTTGTTCCCCTTGAAGTGTCAGAAACTAAGGCGGCATCAGCTTTGATAAAGGGTTGCCCTTCGATATCTGTGCGTTGAAATACAATGCCGTGGTTTTCCGGTGCCGGTTCAAAGTGTAAAGTCACATTCAGTCCGCTATGCAATCCGCGTCCAGCAATGCTGACGGTATTTTTGATTGTTTTTTGCAAATTTTTCATAAGCGATGCAAAATTAACTATTCCTAAAAGTATTGCAAATGAATTACTTGTTTTCTTTGATGTGTTTTTCAATAATTCCGATCCGCTCGGCTAGTTTGGGCAGGTTTTTGAAAAACATAAGTGAGCGTTTGTATTTAGAAATGTCAAATGCCGGCGAACCTAAAACCGTGAGGCCTTTTTCTTTGATGCTGTTGGCTATCCCTGATTGCGCCCCGATTTTTACATCATCGGCCGTTTCGATATGGCCGGATAATCCTACCTGGCCGCCAAACATGTTGTTCCGGCCTACCTTTGTACTGCCTGAAATACCGGTTTGTGCCGCCATTACGGTGTTTTCCCCGATCTCTACATTGTGGGCAACCTGAATCAGGTTGTCGAGCTTTACGCCTTTACGGATAATGGTAGAGCCCATTGTTGCGCGGTCTATGGTACAGTTACTGCCTATCTCTACGTAATCTTCAATGATAACATTTCCAATCTGCGGGATTTTCTCATAATTGTTATTTTGCTGTGGAGCAAAACCGAACCCGTCACTGCCAATAACGCTGCCGGAGTGTATAGTGCAGTGGTTTCCGATGATGGTTTCAGGATAAATATTTACACCGGAATAAAGTGTAACATCATCACCAATTTGAGTGTTTAATCCAACAAAACTGTGAGGATATATCAGGGAGTTTTTTCCGATTTTTACGCCTGATTCAATTACTACATATTCTCCGATGTAAGCATCTTCAGCGATATCAGCTCCTTCAGCAATAACGGCAGTAGATGCCACACCATGCCTTTTTTCTTTAAGCTTCATGTAAGTTTGCAAAAGCTTAGCAAAGGCGCTGTATGCATCTTTTGTCCTGATTAGCGTTGAAGACACAGGCTTTTCAGGCTGAAAATCTTCATTAACAAGCACAATCGATGCTGAAGTCTCATAAATATAATGTGTGTATTTTGGGTTAGCCAGGAAGGATAAGGTACCGGGTTTTCCTTCTTCTATCTTGGATATGTTGTCTACCTTCTCCTCCGGATTTCCCTCTATTATTCCACCTGTTAACTCTGCTATCTCTTTGGCTGTGAACTTCATGCGTGTTTATTTCATTGCTAAAAAACTGCGTAAAGATATTCAATTTTTGCAAACCCACGTTTGTATGCATTGTGTTATTGCTGGCTTATTGGTAATGTTCAGCTACATCTTTGGGATAACAAAGGAAGTATTTATAAACCATTTTTGTGATTCCTACAGACTTTATAGGGTCAGATACTTCCGTGATATCTTTAATTTGATTGTCCTTGAAAACGATTCTAATATTATCACTTACCGGATTGTAAGCGTGATTTTGTGCTTTTCCGCTAAAAACAAGATAGGAGGAAGCTTGTTCGTCTAAGGCATATTTTTTCTGAGTTTTTTTCCTTAAACTATCTACGCGTGTTCGTGGAAAAGGGCGATCTTGCATTTCAATTTTATAAAGCCGGCGATGAATCAGTTTTTCACTAAGTATTTTCAGTAGCCTGTCATCAGAGCGGGTCCAGTTTTTGATAGCCGCCATTACATCAAAATCATCAATGCGGGCAAACGCTTCCAGAATCTTCGGGTCTTCTTTCAGGCTTTGCTGGTTTACCGGGTTCTGAATAAAAAAACTGAGATCAGGCGGGGCTTCAGGAGCCTTTCCGTTTTGCGCCAATTCACGGGCTCTTTTAAGGATATTCATCAGCAAATATTCGGCTGAAAGCACGGTTTTATGCATATAAACCTGCCAATACATCAGACGTCGCGCTACAATAAATTTCTCTATCGAATAAATGCCCTTAGCTTCTACAACCAATTCGTTGTTAGCCACTTCAAGCATTTTAATAATCCGATCGCTGCCAACAACGCCTTCTGATACCCCAGTAAAAAAACTATCGCGGCGTAAAAAATCAAGCCGGTCTACATCAAGCTGGCTGGAAACCAACTGGTGCAAAAACCTTTTTGGGTGCGTTCCGTCAAAAATGGCCCGGGCTTCTTCAAGCTGTCCGCCAAGCTGTTTATTGAGGCGTTCTATGAACATCTTCGAGAGGGTTTCATGATTCGTATCAACGATAGTGTTTTCCAGGGCATGGCTAAACGGTCCATGGCCTATATCATGTATCAGAATGGCCAGCAGTGCACTCTCTTTTTCATCGTTGGTGATTGTGTGTCCTTTTTCTTTTAAAACATCGATGGCCTGCTTCATTAAATGCATACAGCCCAGCGCGTGATGAAACCGGGTATGAATGGCTCCGGGATAGACGAGGTGAGTGAGCCCCAATTGGGTTATGCGGCGCAGGCGCTGAAAGTAAGGGTGTTCGATGATTTGAAATACCGGTTTCCCGGATAACGTAATAAACCCATAAACCGGGTCATTGATGAATTTTCGGTTTTTATTTTGAGTCATATGGAAATACCTTCATGAATTCCTGTTCGTGAACTACAAAAGTAGGCAAATCCTGATATTGTATTTATCATGATTCGGAAATTCTCAATTTTTCTTAAATAAAGGGCCTCTTTTCTTTTCTGCCCAATATCTCAGGCATTCGGACGTTTTATCTGAGATATCAAAAGCTTTTAATTCGCGGATATTTATTATCTTTAAAGCATTATTCTGTAGACTGTCTGCTTTAGTGCTTTGCGATTTGGATAATTATTATAAGTTGTTGCCAGTGTTGAAGTTTTCGGATATGCTCATCCAAATCAGTTGCTTTGTTGAAGTATTGATTGCTTGAATTTAAAACGCAAACAGAGTTTGCATGAATGATAAAAAAATATAAACAGATAAGAAAATTATGAATGATGTAAAAATACTGTGGGTTGATGACGAGATTGACCTTTTGAAACCCCATATTATGTTTTTGGAAGAGAAAGGCTTTGAAGTGCATACCACCAATAACGGAAGCGATGTTGTTGAGATGTTGGAAAAGACGGATTATGCCATCTTGTTTTTGGATGAGCAAATGCCGGGTATGTCGGGTCTGGAGACTTTGCAGGAAGTTAAAAACATCCGGCCAAATTTGCCGGTGGTGATGATTACCAAAAGTGAGGAAGAAGCCATCATGGAGGATGCCATCGGTTCAAATATTTCAGATTATCTGATAAAACCGGTGAATCCAAATCAAATATTACTTTCAGTAAAGAAAAACCTTGAAAAGAAAAAGCTACGCAGTGAAAAAGCCACCATTTCCTATCAGCAGGAATTTAGTAAAATCGGTAGTGAAATCAGTAGCTCTTTAGGCTTTGAGGAATGGAAGGGTATCTATAAAAAGCTGGTTTACTGGGAGCTGGAGTTGGGCTCTTTAAGCGATGGTGGCATTGCAGAGGTTTTTAAGAATCAGAAAGAGGAAGCAAATCAGGTTTTCAGCAAATATATAGAGCAAAACTACCAGGACTGGCTCACCAATGCAGCGGAAGATAAACCCGTTATGTCGCACACCTTGATGAAAAATTATGTTTTTCCATTGCTTAAGGAAGGGAGCAAGCCTGTATTCTTCATTCTTATTGATAATTTACGGTATGACCAATGGAAAGTATTGCAATCTGTTGTAGAGGAGTATTTTAGCATTGAGCAAGAGCGCATGTATTACAGCATCCTGCCATCGGTAACGCAATATGCCCGTAATGCATTGTTTGCCGGCATGATGCCTTCTGAAATTCAAAAAAAGTATCCCAAATACTGGGTAGCAGAACACGAGGAAGGTACTAAAAATCAATACGAAAAAGAATTATTGGGTGAGCTTTTAAAACGTCATGGTCTGGATGTGAGGTATTCTTACAATAAAGTACTGAGCTACAATGTAGGGCGAAAAGTAGCGGATAAAATAAAAAACCTTGTCACCAACGATTTGAATGTGATTGTGTATAACTTCATTGATATGCTATCGCATGCCCGTACTGAAATGGAGGTTATCAAAGAGCTGGCCGAAGACGAATCGGCTTACCGCTCTCTTACGCTTTCCTGGTTTGAGCACTCGCCCTTGAAAGATATACTCACTTCTTTGGCAGATGAGGATGTAAAAGTCATCCTGACTACAGACCACGGCTCGGTTAAAGTTCAGAATCCGGTGAAGATTGTGGGAGACCGGGCTACCAATACCAACCTGAGATATAAAATTGGCCGCAGTCTTAATTTTAACAAGAAAGAAGTTTTTGATGTCAGAAATCCTGAAGATATCTTTTTACCCCGGCACAGCGTGAGTTCTTCCTTTGCTTTTTGCCGGAAAAATGATTTCTTTGCTTATCCGAATAATTTTAATTATTATGCAAAGTATTATAAAAATACTTTCCAACATGGAGGAATTTCACTGGAAGAAATGTTAATTCCTTATGTTGAATTGAGACCGAAGTAAATCATGAAGCTGGATATTAAAGGAACAAATGAGCTGCCGGAGGTGGCGGAGAAATTACTGGAAAGCTTTCCGCAAGAGCGGGTTTTTGCTTTTTATGGAAAAATGGGAGCCGGCAAAACAACTTTCATAAAAGTTATGTGCGATATGCTTGAGGTTATGGATGTGGTTACCAGCCCTACTTTTGCGCTCATAAATGAATATCTTACAGAAAATGGCTCATCTGTGTTCCATTTTGATTTTTATCGTATCGAAAAGGTTTCTGAGGCAGCAGACATCGGGTTTGAGGAGTATTTATACAGTGGAGATTACTGCCTTATAGAATGGCCTGAAAAAGTAGAATCGCTTTTGCCGGGCCGGCACGTAAAAGTAATCATCACAGAAAAAGAGGATGGAATCCGAAAGCTGGAAGCAGCGTTAACAGAATAAAATAGTCCGCCATGGGATCACAACAAGGAAATTATGCACAATATTCAGCCGCTCACGGATTTTATCCGCAGGAAGAAATGCTGGAAAGCCGGGTTTCGGGATGCCAGCTTAAGATTGGTGTGCCGCGTGAAAGAGCCCCTTATGAGAATCGCGTAGTGTTAATACCTGAAGCGGTGGAATTGCTTGCCGCAAGTGGACATGAAGTGATGGTAGAGCAGGGGGCAGGCGATGCGGCTTCTTTTTCTGACAAGGAATACAGCGAAGCCGGAGCCTCTGTAAAGTATAGTGCGGATGAAGTATATGCCGCAGATATTATCCTAAAAGTAGCTCCACCAGTGGAAGAAGAGCTTAATTTCCTGGAATCACGTAAAGTAATTATTTCGTCATTACACTGGCGGATACGCAATAAGCAGTTTTATAACACCCTGATGGCTAAAAAGATTACCGCTTTTGCTTTTGAGAAAATTCAGGACCACCGCGGTATTTACCCGGTGATTCGTTCTATGAGTGAAATTGCAGGCAATACTGCTATCCTGCAGGCTGCAGAGTATTTGAGTTCCATAAAACATGGTCGTGGGAGTATCCTTGGCGGTTTTTCAGGCATTGAACCTACATCGGTTGTCATAATCGGAGCAGGTACGGTAGGGGAATATGCTACTTACGTGGCTTTGGGAATGGGCGCCCAGGTGAAGGTTTTTGACACTTCCATATCCCGTTTAAGAAGGCTGCAGGAGCTTCAAAACCAAAGAATACATACTTCTGTTATTCAGCCGCGCAGTCTGGCTGAAGCAGTAAAAAATGCAGATGTGGTCATCGGAGCTCTCCGTCCTGTTAACGGAAGAACTCCGGTAGTCGTATCGGAAGAGATGGTGCAGCAGATGAAAAACGGAGCGGTTATTATTGATGTCAGCATAGATCATGGCGGCGTTTGCGAGACTTCTGAGCCTACATCGCACCAAAAACCGGTATTTCAAAAATATAACGTCACACATTATTGTGTGCCTAATATTCCGGCTAAAGTCCCACGAACAGCCTCAGTAGCCTTAAGTAATTTCTTTGCACCAATTTTGCTTGATATCAGCGAAAGCGGTGGTGTTGATGAGGTGCTTAAGAAAAGTACAGGGTTGAGGAATGGTGTTTATATTTACAAAGGAATCATTACAGATAGAAACATTGCCGGAAAATTCAAATATAATTTTCAGGATATAGATTTACTTATCGCCGCTTTTCAAAAATAGAAACCTATGACATTTAAAATTTCGGCAGGAAATTATACAGTTGCTGGAGGATATGATTTTAATGTTTTGAATAACTGGCTTGAAGATAATGATGTGTCTCAGGTTTTTGTTTTTACTGATGAAAATACAAACCGGCATTGCCTCCCGGTTTTCAAAAAATACCTTTCTGAAAAGCCGAAACCCTTTGTAGAAATAGAAACGAAAAGCGGAGAGCAAAACAAAAATATCCAAACCACAGCTTTTTTGTGGGAAAAGCTTACACAGCATCATGCCGACCGTCATTCGCTCGTGATAAACCTTGCAGGTGGCGTTTTATGCGACATGGGTGGCTTTGCAGCAGCAACTTACAAAAGGGGCATACGGTTCATCCAGGTTCCCACAACTTTGCTTTCTATGGTGGATGCCTCTGTTGGGGGAAAAACCGGGATTGATCTTTCAGGATACAAAAACCAGGTGGGATTGTTTGCTGAACCTTCAGGGGTATTCATTTTTCCGCCATTTTTAGATACACTCCCGATGCGTGAATTTCGCTCCGGACTGGCAGAAATGCTTAAACACGGATTGATAGCTGATGATACTTACTTTGACAATCTTATAAAATTCCGGCAAAATGATATGAAGCATGAAGACATGGCTGAATTCATACAACATTCTGTTGAAATCAAAAACAACATCGTATCAGAAGACCCGACAGAAAGAGGGTTGAGAAAAGTTTTAAATTTCGGACACACAGCCGGACATGCTTTTGAAACATACTTTTTGAATACCAAAACTCCGCTTCTGCATGGAGAGGCAGTGGCCTGCGGTATGGTGGTGGAAACTTTGCTCAGCCAATATCAAATCGGCCTACCTATCCCTGAAACTGAAAAAATCATCAAGGGAATCAAAAATCACTTCGTTTTGCCTGAACTTTCAGAAAAAGCAATTCATGAACTGGCTTTTCTGATGAGGCAAGATAAGAAAAACAAAGCCGGGAAGGTGAATTTTACGTTGATAAAAAATCCGGGTAAACCGGTATACGATACAGAGATAGAGGTTAAACTGATTGTAAAAGCGCTGGGAGACTATAATACCTTATTATGATTTTACGATGGAATAAGCATAAATTAACCGGAGAACCTGTTCTTCCTGCTTCAAAGAGCATATCGAATCGTTTGTTAATCATCAGGGCTTTAAGTAAGAGGAATTTCACGATTGAAAATTTGTCTGATGCAGAGGATACGCAAAACCTGCATGGCAACCTGCAAAACCTTCAGCAATCAAAACAGCCTGTTAAGACCATCGATGTCGGTCCTGCCGGAACAAATATGCGTTTTTTGGCTGCTTTTTTAGCGTTCCGGGAAGGTGAGGAATATATCCTTCAGGGTTCTGAACGCATGCATCAGCGTCCTGTAGCTCCTTTAGTATCGGCATTAAGAGATTTGGGAGCGGATATTGAATATTTGGAGCGCGAGGGATATCCGCCTATGAAAATCCGCGGTGTAAAAGCTCAAAAAAATTATGTTGAGGTTGCTTCAGGCACCAGCAGTCAATTTATCACAGCATTGATGCTTATCGCTCCGGATTTCCCTGAAGGGCTTCAGATTAAGCTAAGCGGAGAACCGGTGTCGCTTTCATATATCCACATGACCAAAAGGATAATGGAACAATGCGGCGCTAAAGCAGCGGTTTTAGAAGATAAAATTGTAATTGAAAACCGGCCATATGATCCCCGGCAATCTTATTTTGTTGAGGCGGACTGGTCGGCAGCATCGTATTGGTATGGTATGCTTGCAGCAGCAGAAGAGGGCACTTTGCGGCTAAGAAATTTACCGGAGAAAAGTGTGCAGGGTGATGCTGTCCTGCAACAGTGGATGCAGTCTTTTGGCGTTAAAACAACTTTTACACGCGAGGGAGCATATCTGGAAAAAGAATCCTCCCCTCCGGAAAACTTTTTTTCCAGGAATTTTTTATTGTGCCCTGACCTGGCTCAGACTTTTTTAGTAGTTGCAGCCGCCAAGGGCATTCATGCTAAACTTTCAGGATTGAAAACCCTTAGGTTTAAAGAAACAGACCGTTTAAACGCTATGCAAGCTGAGCTGAAAAAGTTCGGCATCCGGATGCGTAAATCAGCAGATGAAGCAGAAATTTTGCCTCAAAAAATTGTTGATAGCAGTCAGGTGATTTGTACTTATAACGATCATCGCATGGCTATGGCTATGGCTGTCTTGGCCGTAAAAACAGGAGAAGTTTGTATTGAAAGTCCCGGGGTGGTAAAAAAATCTTATCCTCGTTTTTGGATAGAATTGTCCCGGTTGGGGTTTGAAATTATTGAAGAATCTTCGTAAGTTTACA
>JBNJGK010000056.1:0-18110 GCA_051747665.1 Bacteroidota bacterium
TTGATAAGATACCAATGCTTCTGTAGTATCATTCTCCACTCGATACCGTTTTCTTACCAATGAATTGATCATAAGAGCTTCCGGGATGATTGTAATACACATAGATTGTATATTCGTTTTCCGTTTCGTAGAGGCTGTTTTCAATAAGCCGTAGATTAGCACTTGATTTGCCATCTTCTTTGTAGGCATACAGGTAGTTATAGTACCCTTGCTTTAAGTACAACGAATTTTCATAGGCTTTTTCCTCGTAATTGTAAGTCATCTTAGAGCGGTTGTTGAGCTCCCAGTAATTCAGTCCTCCCAGTATATGAATGCTTCCGTTTGCTACCGGATTTTCCATCGGTAATGTAAAATGTACGCGCACATAGTCGGCTTCTGTTGCAGTATTGTCATATTCAGTGGTTTTGATAAGCCGTCTTCCATTAATGTCATCATTATTAACGTAAGGATTAAATGTTCTTCGGGTATCAGGATAAAGATACACCTGATTTTGCTCACCGAAACTATCAATGCGCTGCACCTGATCCGATTGATATTTCAGGTTTTGGATATTAAAATCGCGAAACTCATTGCCGGCTCTGAACAGGTTTTGATCTTCATAATCAAAGATGAATTCGTTGCCCTGAATTTCAGAAGGCTGTATGCCAGTAATTTTGTTGTCATGGCGACCGTTCTGCTGAACTATAACTTTCATATTGCGCGAGGGATTAGCTAAATAAAAATCTTTAGCATTGATTACAAAATCAACCTCGTGCCATTGGTCCATTTTCGTAGGGGCTGTAGCTTGCCGGATATTAGGCTGAATGCTAACCTTTTCATCCAATATATAAAACCTGGCTGAGAGTACAGGTTTATCGGGTGAGCCGGCAGGGTAAACTTTTAGCAGATAGTTTCCTGAGAGTACCGGAAGCATATCTTGTTGCGGAAAATGCAGTTTATAATGGATGAAAGGTTGCTTTGTATTATAAGAAAACTCGTACTCTTCAACATAATCATCATCAAAACCCTGCAAATAATCGCTTACGAGTATATCTGACGGTTGCCAGTATGCATCGCAATGGATAAACGTGTAACGGTAGTCGCGTGTATTATCACGGAAATCATCAAAAGATAGTTCAAGCGATTCTGTAAGGTTGTTAATTTCAGCTACCGGATCGGTAAGGGGAGCTCCACGGCGGTGAACCTGGAGGCTGTGAATGTTTGTATCATAAATGTGTGTGCTGTAGCGGAAATACTCTTCGGTGTAATAATCTTCCTGCTGCCCGGAAATGTCTGTTACAAACAATGCTGAAATCAGGATAAAAAGAAAATACCTCATAAAAACGAATTTGTAAAAACCACTATTTAAGCGATTTCTGTATTTTAACATTTCAGGGCGAACCTGTGTGGTTAACCCTGCTTAATTTTGTGATCACAAAAATAGCGATTTTATTTTGGTAAAATGGTAAAGGTATTTAGCATTATCAGCCAATGTGATCACGCTGAAAAATAGGAAGGATTTTTTTTACCACGTAATATTTATATAGCATAGGTTATGAAAATAAACAAACTGTTTTGGGCTTTGTTATCAAAAAAACAACAGTTGTTTGTATTATCACAAGGTTGTTTAATTTGCCTTGAAAAGAGTTAAACATTATTTTATCCAGATATTGTTTTCCGGGAGGATAAAATTAAAGTTCACTTAATAAGGCAATTATAAAGTGAAATTGGTTTATTTTTAAACAGTCTAAGTAACATATGACATAAACTGGTATGAAGTCAATAAAAAGTCAAGCGTTTTTTTGCTATTTTTAAAATATAGTCATAAAATTGCACCTATTTAAATTTTATCATATTTAAATTTTTGTTTTTGAAATTTTAAAATAAACAGACATTAAATAATTAATGAATATGTCGGAAACAATAAAACTAAAGCGGGGATTAGATATCAAACTGCAAGGAGAGGCAGATAAGGTATTTATTCCTTTACGGACGCGCAAGTTTGCTTTGAAGCCAACCGACTTTGTAGGCCTTAGGTATGCCAAGCTACTTGTAAATGAAGGCGACGAAGTGAAAGTGGGTACTCAGTTATGCTATGACAAGTATCGTGAGAATATTCCCTTTACTTCACCGGTAAGCGGTAAGGTTGTTGGAATTAAAAGAGGGCCAAAGCGTATCCTTGAAGAAATTCAGATAGAATCGGATGATAAAGGAGAATCCATTGATTTTGGTTCGGCTGACCCAAACAGTCTTTCTGCTGAAGAGGTTACAAAAAAGCTTCTTGATAGCGGGGTTTGGGCTGGAATACGTCAAAGACCTTACTCTGTTGTAGCGGATCCTGAAGAAAAGCCTAAAGCCATTTTCATCTCAGGGTTCAATTCTGCACCATTGGCGCCAGATCAGGACATGATTGTGCATGGAAAAGGCAAAGAATTTCAAACCGGACTTGATGCTTTGGCAAAACTAACCGAAGGCAAAATTCATCTCAGTCTTAGTGCACAAAGTAAAGCTTCAGAAGTATTCACTAACGCTAAGAAAGTTGAGCTGCATTATTTTAATGGTCCGCACCCTGCCGGCAATGTAGGAATCCAGATTCATCACATTGACCCCCTTAACAAGGGCGAAGTGGTCTGGTATCTGAACCCGCAGCAGGTGCTTACTATCGGAAGGCTGTTTCTTGAAGGAAAATACAATCCCGAAAGGATTGTTGCCCTGACAGGTTCTGAAATAAAAAAGACCGGTTACTTCAAAACCATTATAGGCGCCTCGATAGAAGAAATGGTTAAAAACAACACCACAAATGAAACGCTTCGTTACATATCCGGGAATGTGCTTACAGGTAGAAAAATTCGTAAAGATGGTTATATCGGCTATTATGATGACCAGGTAACCGTGATTCCGGAAGGTAATTATTATGAGTTTTTTGGATGGGCAAAACCTGGTTTAAACAAGTTCTCTGTTTCCCGCACATTCCTTTCTACATGGTTTAAACCCTCTCAAAAACACAGGCTCGATACTAACATGCATGGAGGTGAAAGAGCTTATGTAATGACCGGGGAATATGAAAGCGTTATTCCGATGGATATTTATCCGGTTCAATTGGTGAAAGCCATTATGATTGAAGACATTGATCTGATGGAAAACCTTGGGATTTATGAGGTGGATGAAGAAGATTTTGCCCTGGCAGAAGTGATTTGTACATCAAAGATTGATGTTCAGGATTTGATAAGGAAGGGGCTGGACCTGATGCGTTCAGAAATGAGTTAATCTTAGAAAGTTAAAGAATATATGAAAGCACTAAGAAAATACGTTGATAATATTAAGCCACACTTTGAGAAAGGGGGAAAGTTTGAAAAGTTGCATTCCACTTTCGATGCTTTTGAGACTTTTCTTTTTGTGCCTAACCAGGTAACAAAAAAGGGAAGTCACATCCGTGATGCCATTGATATGAAGCGCACCATGATTATGGTTGTGGTGGCGATGATCCCGGCATTGCTTTTCGGCATCTGGAATATTGGTTTCCAGCATTACAAATCTGTTGGCGTGGATGCCTTGTTTTGGGATAATGTCTTGTTTGGGTTAGGCAAAGCCTTGCCTATTATTATTGTAAGTTATGTTACAGGCCTGGCTATAGAGTTTTATTTTGCCCAGATTCGTGGTCATGAAGTGAATGAAGGATTTTTGGTTTCCGGGATGCTCATACCCTTGGTTATGCCGCCTGATGTGCCATTATGGATGGTGGCCGTAGCAACAGCCTTTGCGGTTATTTTTGGAAAAGAAGTGTTCGGAGGCACGGGAATGAACATCCTTAATCCGGCATTAACAGCGAGAGCATTTTTGTTTTTTGCTTATCCTGCCTATATGTCTGGTGATAAAGTCTGGATTGCTGAAAAAGCCGATACCTATTCCGGAGCTACCCCTATGGCGCTGGCTACTGCCGGAGAAACGAGCAACATGCCTGATTTCATGGATATGTTTTTCGGATTTATTCCTGGTTCTATCGGAGAAACGTCAGCGCTTGCAATTTTAATCGGCGCTCTTATTTTGATAATTACCGGTGTTGGAAGCTGGCGTATCATGTTAAGCGTTATTCTTGGCGGCTTGTTTATGGGGTTGATTTTTAATCTCTGGGGCGCAAGCGAATATATGCAGGTGCCTGCTTACTATCACCTTGTTATGGGAGGGTTTGCGTTTGGTACTGTCTACATGGCTACTGATCCGGTTTCTGCCTCACAAACCACCCGCGGGAAATACATCTATGGCTTTTTGATTGGAATTGTAGCTGTGCTCATCCGTGTGTTCAACCCGGCATACCCTGAAGGTATGATGCTGGCAATATTGCTGATGAATGTGTTTGCACCGTTGATCGACCACTATGTGCTTCAGGGTAACATCAAACGCAGATTGAAACGGATGAAAGCCGTTACCGCTTAATTAATCATTAAAAAAGAAATATCATGTTTTCAAACAAATACATATTTACATACGCGGCCATCATGGTTACTGTTGTGGCAATTATATTGTCATCAGCAGCTACGCTGCTTCAGCCGCGTCAGGATTTCAACGAACGTGTTGAAAAGATGAAAGGAATATTAGCTTCCGCTGATATACGTCCGGAGAACAAACTAGAAGTGCCGGAAGCCTATAAGGAATACATCCAGGAAGAATGGGTGATTAACGTGGATGGAGAGATTATCAGCAAATATGCTGATGGTGAGCTCCAATCAGGTGATTTCAGAGCTTTTGAAGTGGATATTAAAGCGGAGCTGGACAAAATTAAGGCCGGCAATGAAGATGATGCTCACTTTCCGATTTATGTGTTCATTAACAAAGGAGACACTTCTTACATTGTTCCCTTAAGAGGCAAAGGACTTTGGGGTCCTATCTGGGGAAATATTGCTTTAGAAAGCGATTTCAGAACCGTTAAAGGAACCACCTTCTCACACCAGAGTGAAACACCCGGACTGGGAGCGGAAATTTCCTTACCGCAATTTCAGGATCAGTTTGAAGGAAAAACCATCTTTACGGAAGACTATGAGTTTACTTCGATAGAAGTTGTAAAAGGCGGTGTGGAAAATAGCAGCGTCGATCCGAAACATGGGGTAGATGCCATCTCAGGCGGTACGATTACCAGTGATGGTGTCTCCGATATGCTTGAGAATGTTTTGTCTTTGTATGAACCTTTTGTAAAAAAACATATACTATAAATTATGGCTGCAGAAAAGAAAAGTAGAGAACCATTGTTTTCGCCAAAAAACAGAAAACTAATAACCACTCCTTTGGGCAGGGAGAATCCCATTACCGTGCAGGTTTTGGGGATATGCTCAGCACTGGCCGTAACAGCTAAGCTCGAACCTTCAGTGGTAATGTCTATCTCTGTTGTTGCCGTTATGGCTATTGGGAACCTGGTGATTTCCTTACTCAGAAGCACTATCCCGCCAAGGATACGTATTATTGTGATGCTTACAGTAATCGCTTCTTTGGTGATTTTAGTAGACCAGGTACTTAAAGCATTTGCTTATGATGTTAGCAAACAGCTTTCGGTGTTTGTAGGATTGATTATCACCAACTGTATCATTATGGGCCGCTTTGAGGCTTTTGCTATGAACAACAAACCCTGGCCTTCCTTGCTTGATGGTATTGGAAATGCGCTGGGTTATGGCTGGATTCTGGTTGTTGTAGGGTTTTTCAGAGAACTATTAGGCTCAGGAACCCTCTACGGATATCAAATAGTGCCTCAGTCTTTTTATGAGATGGGGTATGTCAATAACGGCTTTGCTATTTTGCCTCCGATGGCTTTGATCATCGTAGGCGCCATTATTTGGGTGCAGCGTTATAAAGACAGAGAACTTATTGAAGAGAATTAAATCGTTAATCGTCTAAAATAGAAAACAATGCAAGAGTTATTCAGCATATTTGTCAAATCGATTTTCGTAGACAACATGGTTTTCGCCTACTTTTTGGGTATGTGCTCTTATCTGGCTGTATCCAAAACCGTGGAAACCTCTGTTGGTCTGGGAGCGGCTGTTATTTTCGTACTGGGAATAACAGTACCTGTAAACTACCTTATTAATCAGTTTATTCTTCAGCCGGGAGCGCTTACATGGCTTTCACCGCAATTGGCAGATGTAAACCTCAGCTTTCTGTCGTTTATTCTGTTTATTGCAGTAATTGCTTCCATGGTGCAGTTAGTGGAGATGGTTATTGAGAAATTCAGTCCCACCTTGTATGCCTCTTTGGGTATATTTCTTCCACTTATAGCAGTAAACTGTTCTATCTTAGGGGGAAGTCTTTTTATGCAAGAGCGTGAGTATGCCAATCTCGCCGAGGCTACATCATTCGGATTAGGTTCCGGTGTAGGCTGGTACCTTGCAATTGTGGGGATTGCGGCAATACGTGAAAAGATCAGGTATTCTAATGTGCCGGCACCACTTCGTGGGCTTGGCATTACGTTTATCATCACTGGTTTGATGGGTATCGCATTTATGAGTTTTATGGGTATTGAGTTATAAAATAAAAAATTAAGCAAAATGATTATACTAACAGGTTTAACGGGAATTGTTGGCGTCAGTATCTTAGCCTTCCTGTTGATTATACTTCTTTTGGTAGGGATATTGATATATGCCCGGAAAAAACTTACCCCTCAGGGTGAAGTGACCATAACCGTCAATGACGAAAAAGAAATCAAGACCGAACCAGGTTCTACATTGCTCAGCACACTGTCTAATAATGGAATCCTATTGCCTTCAGCATGCGGTGGCGGTGGAACCTGTGGAATGTGTGCCGCACAAGTGCATGAAGGTGGCGGAAGTATTTTGCCCACAGAAAAAGGTTTCTTTTCTCGTAAAGAACAGCAGGAAAACTGGCGGCTTGGCTGCCAGGTAAAAGTTCGCGAGGATATGAAAATTGCTGTGCCCCCTGAAGTGTTTGGTATTCAGAAGTGGACTTGCGAAGTGGTCAGCAATAAAAGTGTGGCTACATTTATTAAAGAGTTTGTCGTGAAGCTACCTGAAGGCGAAAGACTTGATTTCAAATCCGGCGGATATATCCAGATTGACATACCACCTTGTGAAGTGGATTTCAAGGACATCCAGGTGGATGAAGAATACCGGGGCGATTGGGATAAGTTTAATATGTGGGATTTGAAAATGAAAAACTCAGAACCCATTTTCAGGGCTTACTCTATGGCTAGTTATCCTGCCGAAGACCAGGTTATTAAACTGAATGTGCGGATTGCAACACCTCCTTTTGACAGAAAGAAAGGCGGGTTTATGAATGTAAATCCGGGTATTGCTTCTTCCTATATTTTTTCATTAAAGCCGGGCGATAAAGTGGATATTTCTGGGCCATATGGTGAGTTCTTCCTGAAAGACACCAACCGGGAAATGATGTTTATTGGCGGAGGTGCCGGTATGGCTCCCATGCGTTCGCATCTGTTTCATTTGTTTAAAACGGTGGAAACAGACAGAAAAGTTACATTCTGGTATGGTGGCCGCTCATTGAGGGAGTTATTCTATATTGATGAATTTCAGGAAATAGAAGAAAAGTTTGACAACTTTGATTTTAATATTGCATTGTCGGAACCACTGCCTGAAGATAATTGGAATGGTGATGTAGGGTTCATACATAATGTGATTATGGATAACTATCTGAAAAAACATGAAGAACCCGAAGAGATTGAATATTACATCTGCGGCCCGCCAATGATGAACCAGGCCGTATTGAAAATGCTTGATGATTACGGTGTTCCACCGGAAAACATAGCATTCGACGATTTTGGAGGATAGTTTTTATTCTTTAAAATATTATTGAGTAAACCAGGTAGCGGAATTCGTTTTGCTTCCTGGTTTTTATTTTACCTTTGCTACAAACAGGAAACAAGGATATGATAAAATGGATTTGGCCGGTTGTGATAGTGGTGGTTTTCTCTGCCTGCGACAACTCCTGGACACGAGAACCTGTTAAGGTTAGCGGAAAAGCACAGGGTACTTATTATGCGGTTACTTATTTTGATAAGAAAGGAAGAGACTTCAAACCGCAAATAGATTCGCTTTTGACTGCTTTTGATATGACGGCATCGGTGTATAAACCCAACTCGGTTATATCAAAAATCAACAACAATGAAAGCCGGGAAACGGATGCGATTTTCCGGGATATTTTCAGGGCCGCTGCTTCTATATCCCAACAAACAGAAGGCGCTTTTGACGTTACGGTGATGCCGCTGGTAAATGCCTGGGGGTTTGGCTATGAAGATCCTGAAGAGCTCGAAGAACCTAAAGTAGACAGTCTTTTACAATACATTGGTTACAACAAAGTATGGCTCGACGGTAAAACGCTAATGAAAGCCTTGCCGGAAGTTAAAGTAGATTTCAACTCTATAGCACAAGGGTATTCTGTTGATTTGATCGGATCATTTTTAGAAGGAGAGGGGATTGAAAATTATTTAGTGGATGTGGGTGGCGAAGTGCTTGCCAAAGGCAAAAAGCCCGGAAAAGGATTGTGGAAGGTGGGTATAGAAAAGCCTGCTGAGAGCAGCAACAGCCCACGCACGGTAAAAGCCGTTGTATCATTGAAGAATCGAGCCTTAGCTACTTCAGGAACATACCGGAAATATTACGAGCGTGATGGTGTTAGATACTCACACACAATTAATCCCAAAACAGGTTATCCGGTTGATCATACGCTTTTGAGTGTTTCGGTGATGGCACCAAATGCAATGCTGGCAGATGCCTACGCTACAGCTTTTATGGTGATGGGTCTTCAGGATGCCAGGGAATTCCTTAAAAACCAGGCGGATTTAGATGGATATTTTATCTACTCGAACGAAAACGGCAAAATGCGAACTTATGCAACAGGCGGCATGAGGCGGTTTATGGATACAGAAGACTAATATTAAAAAACCCGGCTCAAAAAACTGAACCGGGTGAATTCAAAGGCGTATAAGATTATTTATTCTTTTACTGCATCTGCATCAGTGGCGCATGTACCACCGCCACATCCGCAACTAAGCTGTTCTCCCTCTTTGGTGATAATATTGCTGCTGCATGTTTTCTTGGCTTCATACTCTTTGTTAAAGAGCATTTTCAGTCCAATACCTGCAAACAGAAGCGCTACAATCACTACAGAAATCAAAATTAACTGAAGCATACTTTTTCTCCTTTCTTAAATAATTTGTTAGTTCATAAACAGCAAAACCAAAGCATTGTTTTCAGCAAAATTTTCTTTAACAATTTCGCTTTATATTAACGGCTTTGCAGAAAGTGCAAATCTACAAAGGTTTTAGTTTAGGAAAAATTTTAGATGTTTTGGCATAATCTTTTTCGGTTAGTCCCACATAGCCTTTCCTAAAAAACATAAAGCTGTCGGTTTTATCCAGTTTCAGGTTTGAAAGGATATTCTTGTTATTGGTTCTGCGGTATTGATTTACATAATCAGAAATATATGAGATGTGAACCGGGTCATCATATTGTTTCAGATAGCTGTAAACTAATTGCTTGATTGTGCCTGTTTTTACGTCGTCCCATTTCTTCAGGGCATAAGTACTGGTTTTTCCGATGGCTGTAACTTCATCGATACTTAAAATAGAAGAACGAAGCGACTCAATGTTTTGGGGCACTTTGATATCCATAGTTTGCAGTGAGGCACATATTTCTTCTAAAGTCATGGGTTTTTTATGCGTTTCCAGAACCTCAATGATATATTCTGAAATCTTTTTCATTGTATTACGACGGATGTGGAGTTGATTGTTTTTATCTTTATATAAACCAAACTCCTTTAAAACCAGTTTATCGCAATAAGGTTTGGCGAGTTTAAAGGTGCTCTCATTATCATCATTGATATGAGCCCGTATTAAACGATGATAATCTACGGTATAATCTTCCTCAACACGGTCGTTCACCAATCCGTATATCTCGTTGTAAAACCCGATGTAATTGAATCGGTGGAAGTGCTTTTTGTTTATGAGGAAATAGATATTGTGTGGCGTATTGTCATCTAAAAACAGTGCAATGAAATCTTTGTAGAGTTCAGCAAAGGCAAAAGCGTAAAACTTAGGTGTAAACTCCAGGTATTCGTAACGGTTAAGCTTGTTTGCATGCATTTCGTCCATTACGATGTAATTCTTATTGGAATCAACTTTATAATCGTAATAATGGTTTGCAAAATAGAGCTCTTCATTAAAAATACTCAGGATTTCGCTCAGCTTTCCTGGGATATAAAGGGCAATTTGCCGGACCCTTTCGCGGGTGATATCATAGATGTCTCCGATGGCCTGCAGGGTCATCTTTTGCTCGTTTTTAAAGAAATTGAAATTGTGCTTAAAAATAAAGTATTCGCGATCGGAGAATTCACTTTTCAGTATTTCACTTATAAATTTAAACACCGGAAACCGCCTCATTAAAAAATACTGCCTGTATGGTTCAGCCGTTTCGCTTGAGATTCCGTAGCGTGTATAACAATAGAATTTAAGTTTGTCAAACAGGTAATTGTCTTCGTCCTGTTCCAGTTCATCCGGATTGATGTTATAGTGACGAATGTAATATTCAGACATGGCTTGAAGCTCGTTGTTGGTTTTTTCACCGCAATTGCGAACTTGTCTGAATGAGCGATTCCTGAAATGGTAACCTAATATCTTGTACAGGTTGTCTAGTGAACTGTTTATGCAAACTTTTTTTGTCCGCTCAGAAAGGTTGTTAATAACCTTTAGCTCTTCAATATGGTAATTGATCGGTTTGTTTTGTTTTGCCACGACATGCATTTTTTTGGTAATTTACAATCACAAAGATAACAACAAACCTATACGTGGTCAATAGACTTTTGAAATAAAAGTTTATTTTTTTATTCAAACGTTTGCGTAAATCAATATTCAGTCAGGATATAACACGCTATTGCTGTGGCTATCGAGGCATTCAGGGATTCCGGCCCGTTATTTTGATGGCTGTAATGTGAAGGTATGCTGATATATTTATCTATCAAATGTTTTAATTCAGGAGAAATGCCGGCAGACTCGTTTCCGGTAATAATCAATTTTGGTTTATTTGATTCAATTTGATGTATTGGAGTGCCATGCATGTCAAGCGCCAAAACTATAAACCGGTTTTGAAGTTGCTGCAGGGTTTGCCCGAGTGGAAGCTGATACATATTGACACGCGTAAACGACCCCATAGTGGCCTGTATGGTTTTGGGATTATATAAATCCACTGTGCCGGGAGAACATATGATGTTTTGGATGCCAAACCAATCTGCTGTTCTGATGATGGTTCCCAGGTTACCGGGGTCAGTTAAGTTATCTAAAACCAGCGTTGTTTTGCCGAGCTTTTCTTCGTGAAAGTCAGATTCAGGAATGGATACAACAGCTATAATACCCGGTGGTGTAGATAGCTGTGATAGTGATTTCATTTGCGCCGGACTTGCAATGCTGCATGGTATCGTATCATTACCGCAAAAACGGTCCTCATATTCTTTTGTTGCTATAAGGTGTTGAACACGGTAGTGGCTCTCTATAATTTCAGAAACAATTTTGACTCCTTCGGCCAGAAACAACAGGTGTTTATACCTGTATTTTTTTTGGCGCAGAGAACTGAAAAGTTTTAATTCATTTTTAGATAATGGCTGCCTCATAGAGCAAAGTTAGCAAGAATCGATGCATTATGGTAATGCATCAATAAAAAAGGCCACCCTTTTGGGCAGCCTTCACATAAATAACCTGTCAAATTAATCCTATTCAGCTACGACTTCAAACTGGACGGTAGCCTGGATGTCTTTATAAAACTTGATTTTAGCTTCATATTCACCCAGTTCTTTGATAGAATCACCATCCACAACCACCATTTTGCGGTCAACCTCATAATTATGCTGGTTTTTAAGCGCTTCAGCAATTTGCACGGCATTCACCGAACCAAATATTTTTCCTGAAGTTCCGGCTTTTGCACCGATAGTTACTTTGGTGCCTTCAATAGCGTCTGCTCTGGTTTGTGCGTCATTGCGCAGTTTCTCCTCTTTAAACGCCTTTTGACGTATGGTTTCTTCGCGCGACTTTTTGTTTCCGGGACTGGCAAAAACAGCCATTCCTTTCGGGATTAAATAATTACGTGCGTAACCTGGTTTTACATCAACCAGATCATTTGCATACCCTAAATTCTGAATATCTTTTTTAAGAATTACTTCCATAATTGCCTCCCTATTTTAATAAGTCTGTTGTGTATGGTAATAAAGCCAGATGCCGTGCGCGTTTTATTGCCTGCGACACTTTACGCTGATACTTGGTAGATGTACCGGTAATACGGCGGGGAAGAATTTTTCCCTGTTCATTAACAAATTTCATGAGGAAATCTGCATCCTTATAATCAATGTATTTGATGCCCGCTTTTTTGAAACGGCAATACTTTTTCTTTTTGGTTTCAACATTGATTGGGGTTAAATATTTTATTTCTGATTGATTGTTAGCCATAATTCTATGTTTTACGATTAAGCTTGTTTATTTTCCTGTTTCTCTTCTTTTTGCTCTTTGGCTTTGCGGCGTTTCTTCTCGTTGTATGCTATCGCATGCTTGTCGAGCTTTACGGTAAGAAAACGCATCACACGCTCATCGCGCTTAATTTCGATTTCCAGTTCGTCAATCAAGTTTCCTTCAGCCTGATACTCTATCAGGTGATAAAATCCGGTTGATTTTTTCTGGATTTGATAGGCCAGCTTTTTTAATCCCCAATGTTCTTCATGAACCATCTCTGCTCCGCGTTCTGTAAGCAGATCTTTGAATTTTTGAACCGTCTCCTTCATCTGCGCGTCAGATAAAACGGGAGTTATAATGAAAACGGTTTCGTACTGATTCTTCATTTAACTGATTTTTAGTTTACTATTTTAATTATTTCCGAAAAATCGGACTGCAAAAATAGTAAAGTTTTTTTATTAAGCAATCGTACCCAAGCAATAAAAATTACAATTGCCGGCAGGCTTTGATATTAGTGCATAGAATGTTAAAACAGCTTTTATAAGGAAAAGTACGCTGTAGTATGAGCATTATCGTTTGCCTATAGGGTTTCCAGCGCTTTTTTGGCTTCTTCTACATGCCGGGTGGAATTGAGTTGCGATTTGAAAATATGCTGAATCACGCCGTTTTTGTCTACTACATAGGTTACCCTGCCGTCAATTAAACCAAAAACATCAGAGGGTACTTTCAATAGTTTTCTCACTTGCTTATTTTCATCGCTGAGTAAAGTGAAATTCAGGTTATGGTTTTCAGCAAAAGCTTTATGTGATTCTACAGAATCAGCGCTGATTCCTATGATCTTTGCATTGAGCTGCTCAAAGTCTTTCATAGCATCACGGAATGTACATGCTTCCTTTGTGCAGCCAGGTGTTTCGTCTTTAGGATAAAAATATAAAACTAATGGCTGTTTACCTGTGAAATCATTAATATCAATTGTTTTGCCATTCTGGTCAGGTAACCTGAAGGCAGGTATTTTATCTCCTTTTTTCATAAAATTTATTTTTTTGCTTTGTCAAGTGCTTTTTTGTAAGTGTTTAATGCTCTTTGCCTGGCAAATTTATGCTCTACGATCGGTTGGGGATAACCAAAATCTTCAAATTCAGGAACCCACGAGCGGATGTATTTTAAATCCGGATCAAACTTTTTGGTTTGCAACTCCGGATTAAACACTCTGAAATAAGGGGCTGCATCACATCCGCTTCCGGCAGCCCACTGCCATCCACCGTTGTTGGATGACAGCTCATAATCCAGGAGTTTATTTCCAAAATATTGCTCCCCCCATCGCCAGTCAATAAGCAAATGCTTGGTTAAAAAGCTCGCCGTAATCATTCTGACGCGATTATGCATATAGCCTGATGTGTTTAATTCACGCATTCCGGCATCTACAATCGGATATCCTGTTTTTCCCTCACACCAGGCCCGAAATTCTGTTTCATCATTCCGCCAATCAATGAAATCATAAGCCGGTTTAAAAGCGTGATCTACAACATGCGGAAAATTCCATAGAATCATCATATAGAATTCGCGCCAAATCAGTTCGTTAAGGTAAGTTTGGTTGGTTTTTGCTGCTTTTAGCGCCAACTTCCTGATGCTGATGGTTCCAAACCTCAGATGCATTCCCAGGCGGGAAGTGCCATTATTTGCAGGATAATCACGCTGGGCATGATAATTTCCAATAATGTCTTCGTTAATAGCTTTTTCTGGAAAGGATACTTCTGTTTGCGTAAAACCCATATCAGCTAAAGAGATTTCCGGTAAGGGTTTTGTTTGAAGAAAGCATTTTTTCAATTCGCCGGTATCATATTCTGGTATTTGAATCTGATGGAATTCTTTCATCCAGGCACGCGAAAAAGGTGTAAAAACAGTATAGGGTTTTCCGTCTTTCTTGGTCACCTCTGATTTTTCAAAAATAACCTGGTCTTTAAAGGTTCTGAAAGAAATATGTTTCGCTGTCAGAAGCTTCTTTATTTGTTCATCACGATCACGCGAGT
Source organism: Bacteroidota bacterium (assembly GCA_051747665.1). Taxonomy (GTDB): domain Bacteria; phylum Bacteroidota; class Bacteroidia; order Bacteroidales; family JAIPAH01; genus JAIPAH01. Next base: position 14,458 of record JBNJGK010000056.1, read on the forward strand.
AGGGCTCATAATCGTGATTGGCATAAACGGCTTTTATATTGTGCGTGCTAATAATATCCTGAAATATTTCCAGTGGTTTACCATACTTTATCCACAAAGAGCTACCAATTTTTTCTAATTGATGCTTAATGGATGTAATTTCCTGATGAATAAACTCTAAGCGAGGATCGTGTTTTGAAGGAAGATTATCAATTATATCTGTGTCGAAAATAAAAAGCGGCTGCACGTAAGGATTTTCTTTCAAAGCATGATATAAACCAGTGTTATCCTCTATCCTTAAATCACGGCGAAACCAGAAAATCGTTAGCGGCGACTTGCTCATGGCAAGGATACTTTAACCGATTTCACAATATTTTTAGCGGTGGTTAGCGTTTCGGTATCTTTATACAGCTTTCCGTCTTCTCCGGAGTGATGGCTTCTGCCCACCAGCTTCATCGGGATTTCGGACTGGTTAAAGGATGTAACCTTCGCTCTGTAAACTACAGCCGGTTGGGCTGAAGTCTTGTATTCCTTGTCGTTCGGAAACCGGGCATTGGTCCAGTATTCATTCCAGTCCCACGGTTGATTGATTTCCAATAGCACGTAAAAAGGTGTTTCAATGTTCTTGGGCAATACCGATTTCAGCGTAAAATTGCTTTTTGGCGTAGGTCCGGTAATGGCATCAGGCATCGGCTCTTCCGGATGGGGAATAAACAAGCTGTCGGGAGCCATTTTTCCGCGATTATGTGCCCAGTATGGTAATGCGGCAGGCCGCCTGTGTACTCCGGCTTGCCACACGCCTTTTTCTGCTTTGCCAAATTTGTATTTGCTTGTGGCTATAGACCTTGCCACATAGAGTGTTTCGATGTAATTCCCTTCTTTATCCTGCAGCCAGATAACAAGCAAGGGATGGTTGTGGGTTTCTCCTTTTTCAAAGATAACTTCTACAGGAGCACCTTCAGCGTCCTTTTTAGTTTCAATTTGCCTGGGTTGGGCCTGCACCGTGCTTATCCCAAAAATGAATAACGCGCTAAAAAATACTATTTTCATAACCGTGTAATTAAAATTCTACTGTAATTCCTACGGATGGCAAAACCGTGCCACTTTCATCGTTAATACGTCTTAAATCATACTCATCCGGGTTGTCCGGATTAATGTTCGGATTCCCCTCTTCATCCAGATTAGTCAGGATATCCTGGCTTTCTGCTGAGAAATTATACAAGTTCTGGATGTCAAGATACAAACCAAGCGTCCATTTGTCAAAGAAATATGTTTTATCTATCCGGACATCAAGCTGGTGAAAACCACTTAGGCGAAGTTGGTTATAGCGATCGTAATCCAGGTAGGGTTCATTTTGCAAATCCCAGAACTGGCGTTGCTCTGATTTTTCTACATCATATGGCGTGTAGGGCGATCCACCCACATAGCGCCATTTCAGTCCGGCATCCCAGTTGTTTTTAAAAGACCGCCGCGCAGTGAGGTTTAGGATATGCTTGTTGTCCCAGGCCGTCGGGATATATTCGTCGTTTATATCCTGAAACTCACTTCTTACAAGGGTATATGACAGAATAATATTGTAATCGCGAATCGAAGGCAATCGAGTATAAAGCTCAAAGCCATAAGCTCTTCCTGTGCCTGTGGATGTTACTTCTTCATCTCCAAATACGCCAAAATCTGCTCCTTTGCTGCTGAGAGCAACGCTGTCCTGAACGGAAAAAGGGTAATCGCTGTAGGTTTTATAAAAAAGCTCTCCGGTAATTTTTGCGTTTTCATTGGGCCGCCATTCAAGGCCTCCTACTATATGATCTGAACGGATGTATGTGATGTCGTTTTGTTTGTTGACAAGCACATTGTTTTGATTTTGATATCCTAACGTAGTGTAAGCAGGCTTCTGATAGTATATGCCGGTATTGAAATTCAGAAATACTTTTTCATTGAGGCCGTAAGAAGCAGAAAAACGGGGAGAGAATTGCTCCAGCAAGTTGTTCATATCGTCAGAATAATCACTGGCATCGGCTCGCAGACCAACAGAAAGCGTCAGGCGTTCACCGAAAAAACCTTTGCTCATTTGCCCGAAAGCTGACCATGAGTTTAGTGTCAGTTCGTTGTTGTTATTGAAAACAACAATTTGATTGTTGATAAGCGTTTCGTTATAAAGCGATAAAGTATACAATGCATTTTCGAGTCCGGCTCCGTAAGTGTATTGGAATCCGTCAAACCGGCCTTTGTGCTCTAAGCGGATCTTGTTTTCTGTTTCTACGGATTCGAGGTTAAAAAGCAAGTTGTCTTCTGAGCTCTCATCGTTGTTTTGATATTTATAAGCGCTGTTATTTAGTGTATTTCTACTGATAACGAGTTGATCAAAACCATTATCTCTAAAATGTTTGTATACGCCACCTACGGTGTAGCTCCATTGCTCGTTGATAGGTAGATTGTTAATAAGGTAGCGTTGGTCATCGGTAGGGTTCTCCAGTTCTGTGTTCAGCTCAAACTCATCAATGGCTCCGATACCCAGGAAAATCAGCTCGTTTTTCTGATTAATTCTTGTGCGGGTTTTAAACTGAAAATCATTATAGGTAGGTAAAAAGGGCAGTCCGATGATATCAAACAAAAACTGAAGATAAGATCGCCTTGCCGAAGCAATCATTGTGGTATTTTCGCTCAAAGGGCCGTCAAAAGTAAGCGCCAGGTCAGAGGCTCCTACTGTACCTTTGATGTTTATGGATTCCTGGTTTCCCTCTTTCATTTTGAAATCCAGTACAGAACTGAGTGATTTTCCTTTGGAAGCAGGAAAAGCACCGGAGTAAAAATCTACTTCCCTGATAAAGTCTGCATTCACAATACCCACAGGTCCGCCTGAAGCTCCCTGAGTGCTGAAGTGATTCAAAGTGGGTATCTCTACGCCATCCAGAAAGAAGGAATTTTCATTAGGACCACCTCCTCTGACAATAACGTCATTACGAAAAGCTACAGAGGAGGAAACTCCGGGTAAAGACTGGATCACTCTTGAAATATCGCGGTTAGCGCCCGGGGTTTTCTCGATTTCACCAATCCCCAGAGTCCTCAGCGATGTCGGGCTTTCTTCGCTGCGCTGGAAAGTTGATGCTCTTACCGTAACTTCTTCCAAATCAATCGAGGTTTTTTCTAACTGAATATCTATATACGTGGTTTTGTTATTGTTAACCCTGATTTCTTCTGTGACTTTAGTTTTATAACCTACCGAGCTGACTTTGAGTTTCACAAACCCGGGCTCAACGCCTGTAAACGTAAAATTTCCATCCAGGTCACTGGTAGAACCTATTTGCGTACCAAAAATGACTAAATTTGAAAAAGGAAGCGGCTCGTTGTTGCTGGCATCAGTAATACGGCCTTTGATTTTACCACTTTGAGCAAAACTTGCGAATGTGGCGATTAAGAATATTAAAATAAAAAATGATCGAAGTTTCATTGCTTTTTGTTTGATAAACTAACATAAAATGACAACAGTATTTTGTTAACAAAGTTTAAATGTTAAACAAATTGTAGTTAAATAATAAAACTTTATTGATTATGGAAACGCTTGAGCAATTTTTTAAAGAAATAACGCAGGGTAACTTATTGATGCAGGGGCTTTTGATTATTATAACATTGGCTGTGTTATGGATTTTAGGCAGGCTGATAAAAATGGTTTTAAA
>JBNJGK010000057.1:0-13999 GCA_051747665.1 Bacteroidota bacterium
CTCGGGACCAAATTCCAAAAAAATCTTTTCTTTTTCTTTTTGGTATTGCTTGTTTGCTATTTGGTGCTTGGAATTTGTGATTTGGTGCTTGGAATTTATAATATGGGGCTTGGAATTTTGACAGATCATTGCAAAACCCGCAGAAATAAACAACCCACCGCTCCGGAGAACGATGGGTTGTTTGCTTATTGATCTATGCACTATTTCAGAAACAAAAGCTCGCGATATTTGGGTAATGGCCAAAGACCATCATCTACAAGTAGTTCAAGCTTATCTACATGGTAGCGAATTTTCTCAAAATAAGGTACAACATTTTCGTAGTATGCATCTCCTTGTTGGGTTCCGTCTTCGATCTTATTCGCTTTTTTGCGCTCCTGAATCATGTTATGTACATTCACTTTGATTTCCTGAATGTGCTCAGAAATATCCTTAATTGTCTGCACCTGATTCTTGGCTAAACTGGAAAACGTTTTGCTGTCCAGCACCTCCTGCAATCCTTTTACGTTTTCGATCAGTTTATTCTGATAAGTAATTGCCGTAGGGATAATATGATTGGTAGCCAGGTCGCCAATAACGCGTGCTTCAATCTGAACTTTCTTTATGTATTTTTCCAGCTTTATAGCATATCTCGCTTTGAGTTCACGCTCTGATAAAACGCCGGTTTTCTCAAACAATGCGATGCTTTTTTCATTGGAAGTTGTTTTTAACGCTTCCGGCGTAGAGCTGATATTCGGCAATCCGCGTTTTGCTGCTTCTGCCACCCACTCATCGCTATAGCTGTTGCCTTCAAAACGCACTTTTTTCGATTCAGTGATGAGCTTTTTGATAGTATCCATGATGGCTTGATTCAAATCTGTACCTTCAGATACTTTTTTATCCACTTCATCTGCAAAAGTGTTAAGCTGGTTTGCTACGCTAGTGTTGAGGATAATCATGGGTTTCGAACAGCTCTCAGAAGAGCCTACAGCCCTGAATTCAAATTTATTCCCCGTAAAGGCAAACGGAGAGGTACGGTTCCGGTCGGTGTTGTCTAACAAAATCTCCGGAATTTTTGGAATGTTGATGTTATCCAGCCCTGCACCCGGATCAACCCATCCATTTCCTTTCTCAAGTTCATCAAGCATTTGCGTTAATCGATTCCCGATGAACACAGAAATAATGGCAGGCGGTGCTTCATTTGCTCCCAGGCGCAAATCGTTGCTTGAAGATGCAATGTGACCGCGAAGCAAGTCGCTGTTTTCATCAACGGCTTTAATGATATTCACCAGAAAGGTAAGGAATCGCAAATTTTCTTTCTTGGTTTTACCCGGTGAGAGCAGGTTTTCGCCATGATTGGTCTGCATAGACCAGTTATTATGTTTCCCTGAGCCGTTAAGCTTAGCAAAAGGTTTTTCATGTAAGAGCACTTTCAGGTCGTAGCGCTGCGCTACACGGTCCATCAAATGCATAAAGAGCTGGTTATGATCTACCGCTATGTTGGTTTCCTCAAAAATGGGGGCGCATTCAAACTGGTTTGGCGCTACTTCATTATGCCGGGTTTTAACCGGAATACCCAGCCGCAGCGATTCATATTCCAACTCCTGCATAAAATTCACCACCCGCTCATTAATTCTTCCAAAATAATGGTCAGAGAGCTGCTGGTCTTTTGCCGAGGCATGACCAAACACTGTCCTTCCGGTCAGCATGAGATCAGGACGGGCTTTATAAAGCGCACTATCAACCAGGAAATACTCCTGCTCCCAGCCTAAGGTTGAAGTTACTTTATTTACCGTTTCATCATAATAATTGCATACCCTTTGCGCCGCTCCATCCAAAGCGCTTAACGCCTTCATAAGCGGTGTTTTGTAGTCGAGCGCTTCGCCGGTATAGGCAATAAATACTGTAGGAATGCACAAGGTACGGTCTAAGATAAAAGCCGGTGAGGAAGGGTCCCATGCCGTATAGCCCCGCGCCTCAAAAGTGTTTCGCAGTCCGCCACTCGGAAAGCTCGAAGCATCTGGTTCCTGCTGAACAAGCTCATCTCCGCTGAACCGCTCAATGGCCGAACCGTCTTCCAGCGTAGTAATGAAAGCATCATGCTTTTCTGCAGTAGAGCCGGTTAGTGGATGAAACCAGTGTGTATAATGCGTAGCTCCCTTAGAAGTAGCCCAGGCTTTCATAGAAGAAGCAACCTGATGCGAGGTCTCACGGTCAATTTGCGTGCCTTTGTCCATGGCATCCATGACTTTTTCAAAAGAATGCCGCGAAAGGTATTCACGCATTACAGATTTGTTAAAGGTAAGCTCCCCAAAATAGGCTGATGCCCTCGGTGGAGCTTCAAAATGATTTACACTACGTGTGAGGCTCGTTCCGAGCGCTTTAGAACGTAAATTTTCCATAGTAGAACAAGGTTTGGTTTTAAATATATATGACTTTGGTTTTCTAAATAAAAAAGAACATTATAATTACGTTATCGTTCATATGAACAAGTTTAATTTCATGTTAAGTTTTTCTTAATAAGTACATTCCTGTAAACGTTAATAGTCCATTAACTACCAATAGCTCAAACCCGAACTTATATCCATAAAGCCATAATTCAGAGGTTGCACTGATCAAATAAGAAATAACAGGCGAAAGCACTACAACAATCGGCAACAGGTGATCTTTTACTTTATATGAAGTTATTAGCCCAAAGAAAAACATGCCCAAGAGCGGACCATATGTATATCCGGCTATGGTAAACAAACGTGAAATAACCGATTCATCATTAATAGCACGGAAAACAATGATGATAACAACAATAAGCGTAGCCACAAGAAAGTGAACAAGATAGCGGCGATGTGTCTTTTGTTTTTCAGACAGGTCATTTCTTTTGCGAATATTGAGAAAGTCTACCATAACTGATGTTGTCAGTGAAGTAAGAGCACTATCCGCACTGGAATAGGCAGCGGAAATCAATCCAATCATAAAAACAATTCCCGCTAAGGGCCGCAAATGCTTAAGCGCGATGAGCGGAAATAAATCGTCGGTTCGCTCCGGAATCGCAATGCCCTGGCTATTGGCAAATAAAAACAATGAAGCTCCTAAAGTGAGAATCAAAATGTTTACGGGAACCAATGAAATGCTCATCCAGTAAACGTTCTTTTTGGCATCACCCAGCGTACGGCAACTCAGGTTTTTCTGCATCATATCCTGATCCAGGCCAGTCATCACAATGGCGATAAAAGCGCCACTGACAAATTGTTTAAGAAAGAAAGTTTTTTCTGTGATATCCATATTCAAAACGCGGGAATAATCGCTTTGAGCAATGCTATTAATAAATCCAGACATGGAGACATCAAGATTTTCTTTAATCAATAAAATGGATAACACCACTGTTGCCAGCATAAATGTAGTTTGAAGCGTATCGGTCCATACAATGGTTTTAATGCCACCCCTGAAGGTATAAAGGATCATCAATACCATAAAGAAAATGACGCTACCGTAGAAAGGAATATTCCATGCATCAAAAACAAAAACCTGTAACACATTTACTACCAAAAACATCCTGAAAGATGCCCCGACAAACCTGGACAGCAGAAAATAAAACGCTCCGGATTTATAGGCCCAAAAACCAAAACGGCTTTCAAGATATGTGTAGATGGAAGTGAGGTTCATACGATAATACACCGGAAGCAAAACATTGGCAATCACGAAATAACCCAACAGGTATCCCATCACAATCATCATATAAGAAAACTGTGTGCTCCCAACATCGCCGGGAATAGAAATAAACGTAACGCCTGAAAGCGAAGCGCCAATCATGCCGTAAGCGACTACATACCACGGCGATTGCCGGTTCCCCAGGTAGTACGACTCATTATCGGCTTTCCGGCTGGTTATAAATGAAATGCTGAAAAGCAAAACCGTATATACCAGAAAACTAAGAAAAATAGTTGTTGGTGTCAAAATCAGTAACTTTCGTTTTTGTTTTCCAAAAGAAGCGCGAAAGATAGTAAATCTTTTATGACAAAATCAGGTTGAGGAGCTTCCTTTTTCACTTCAAACGTTTGAGCTGAGGAAATTAGTACCGTTTTCATGGCAAGGCGTTTTCCAAAAGCAATATCACTTGATGTATCACCAACCATCACTGCGTTCTCAAAATGTAGCTCAGGAAAATCCTTCTGTGCCTGCAATGCCATGTAAGGAGAAGGCTTACGACAATTGCCGGGTTTTGCAGCCAAATCAGGACAATAATATATTTTATCAACTTTTCCTCCGCTTTCGCGGATGGCTTTCAGCATATTTTGATGAATCAAATCAAGCTGTTCCGAGGTCATAAGTCCCTTACCTATCCCTTGCTGGTTGGTAACAATAAATATTCGTTCAAAATGATTTCTAAGCAATTTCAACGCCTTCAAAACGCCGGGAAGAAAATGAAAAAAGGCCCATGATTTTACATAATCATTTTCCAGCCTTTGGTTGATTACTCCATCCCGATCTAAAAACAGAAATGAGGTTCTTTGTATTGCTATGTCATTTAAATTTTCCATTTACATTGATGCGATTGGTATAAAAAGCGCTAATTAATATAATAAATATATAATATATTGTTTAACAGAATGTTATAAAATAACACATATTTTATTTATGTTATTGAATTTCAAGTTATGAACTTATTAAACTGAACTCATTGATCTAATCCTATTCGATTTATGATGCAGCGGAGGAGTAACAAATGTCTGCTCATGCATCCTGAAAACAGACAAAAGCGATTTCAGACAAATTTTTTCAATCGTAAAGTCTATCCCTTTCATAAGACTTGGCTCTAAAGCTCAGGCGTTCGGAAAAAGCCTGTTTTCAACTTGTTGACAAATAATATGACCTATCAAAATGTGTGCTTCCTGAATTCGGGGTGTGTCAGTGGAGGGTAAAGCCATTAGCAAATCAGAGTATGGTTTCAGTGCGCCTCCACTTTCCCCGGTTAAAGAAAGTATTTTCATTCCCAGTTTCCGGGCTTCTTTTGCAGCCTTAACAATGTTACGCGAATTGCCTGAAGTAGACAAAGCCACCAGAACATCGCCACTGCGTCCTTTGGCTTTCATCATACGGCTGTAGACCTCATCAAAACCATAATCGTTGGCCACGGCGGTCATATAACTGCTATTTACATGCAGCGCTTCAGCAAAAAGCGGTTCACGGTCTTTATAAAACCTCCCCGAAAGCTCCGCTGCCAGATGCTGTGCGTCTGCTGCGCTGCCTCCGTTGCCGCAAAACAAAATTTTTCCTCCATTTTGCAGTGAATTCACTATCACATTTATACTCTCTTCTACCACACTCAACAACGCCTCATCACGCCAGACAGCCTCTTTTAGCCGTATAGATTCCTGTATGGTTTCCTTTATTTTGTGCATCTTTTACCCTTTTAATTTCTTCTGTAAAACCTGATTATCCAGTTTATTGAGCTTATTCAGCAGATTTCCCCATGAAAACTTTTGTTTTTCCGTTTTGATGTTTTCAATAAATTCCTGCTCTCTGTCGTCTTCAAAAAACCTTACAATACCCTTAGCGATCTCTTTTGGTTCGGGTTTTACCACATATCCCACTTTCTCATGCGGAATAAGCTCCGCCAGCCCTCCTACATCGGTTACAATCATGGGTTTTTCAAAATGATATCCAATTTGTGTTACGCCACTTTGTGTAGCCGATTTATAGGGCTGCACTACCAAATCTGCAGCGCTAAACATAACTGGAACTTGTTCATTAGGAATAAAATCCGTAAACAAATGAACCCGGTCCTGAACTTTATTTTTTTCTATTAAATCATAATAAAACTGCGGCTTTGCATAAAACTCACCCGCAACAATCAGGTGTAGTTTTGAATTTTCTGAAGCGGCATGGCTCAATGCCTCAATCAACAAATCAAGTCCTTTATAATTCCTTATAAATCCAAAAAACAGCAAATACCGGTTATTTGCATCCAGGTTTAATTTTTCCAAGGCGCTTTCGCGCGAAATGCCATTGCCATAATGATCATACAAAGGATGCGGATTAAATTCCAGCGGCTTATCAGGAGTAAAACTCCGGATATCATCGCTTACTTTTCGCGACATGGACAAAAACCCATCCACAGCATGAATAAAATATCGCGAAAACAACCGGTCGCCGGGCCTTTTCTCATGTGGAAGCATGTTGTGTACTACGGACAAAATCCGGGTATGCCTGTTTTTCCGGATAATGCGCGCTACTGTGCCAAACGCTGGCGCCATAAACGGCAACCAGTAATTGATTAGTACAACATCAGGCCGCATATTTTTAATAAATAAACCAGTGCGAACCCATGAAAACGGATTCACAGAACTCAGCTTTCTGTATATTGCAAGGTCTTCAGGGGGCTGAGAAGAGGTATATTGGGTTTTTCCGGGAAAAAGTACAGATGGATACTGTGTTGTGAAATTTACAATGATTACATCATCCCCGTTTTGCTGGAAAGTGCGGGCAAGACGTTCATTATAATCAGCCATACCTCCGCGAAACGGATGCGCTGTCCCTACTATGCAGACCTTTCTGGCCATAACTTACACTTTCTCTGTTTTTTTCTCTTTGAATCCGGCTTTTTGCTCTACGCTGTATTGGTTTCGATTGGGATTATTCCGCGACAACAATTCAGCTAAAAACCCGGTCATAAAAAGCTGGCTTCCAATAATCATACTTAGCAACCCCAGGAAAAATAAAGGCCGGGAGGCCATGTTGTATTCATGCATCATTATTTTAGTATAAGCCAGATAACCGGCAATACCAAAACCAATAATGAAAAGGATAGTACCTAAACTTCCGAAAAGATGCATAGGCCGCTTTCCAAATTTTGACACAAACATAATGGAGAGCAAATCAAGAAAGCCTTTCATAAACCGCTCTACACCGAATTTCGTTTCGCCGTATTTGCGGGGCATGTGTTTTACAACTTTCTCGCCAATGATATCAAAGCCGTTCCATTTGGCTATCACCGGAATGTAGCGGTGCATCTCCCCGTATACTTCAATATTTTTTACAACTTCCCGGTCATATGCCTTAAGTCCGCAATTAAAATCATGCAGTTTTATTCCTGATAGTTTTTGCGTAAAAAGGTTAAAAAACTTAGAAGGGATTTTTTTGTTTAAGGGGTCTTTACGCTTCTTTTTCCATCCGGAAACCAACTGATAGCCTTCCTCCGTAATCATTCTGTACAATTCCGGAATTTCATCAGGATTATCCTGCAAATCAGCATCCATGGTAATTACTACATCACCAGCAGCAGCAGCAAACCCCACATTTAAGGCGGCTGATTTGCCATAGTTTCGCCGGAACTTTATACCCTTGATACTTTCCTGCTTCACTGAAAGCTCCTCCACAATTTCCCATGACCGGTCGGTGCTGCCGTCATCAATCAATATAACCTCATATTCCAGCTCATTGCCGTAACACACACGGTCTATCCATGCTGTAAGCTCTGCTAGTGACTCCTCTTCGTTAAAAAGCGGAATTACAATAGATACATCCATTCCTTTTAAATCTTGGGTTCTCTTTTTACAAAAATTGATGTGATCAGACCAATGATGGTTCCCCAGAATGTATTGCCCAGAATGGCCATTCCAGCCATCCAACCCGGCTGCATGAACTTCTTAGACATCTGCATCGCCTGGTCTAACTGCTCCCCTTCAACACCCTGGCGGTACATTTCTCTTTCCGCCTGATCTATCATAGGCTGGATAGCTTCAGGGTCTATGAATTTGTAAAAAACATACATGTATACCGCAAGCAATATTGATGCATAAAAAGCTGTAAGTACACTTACTCCTAATGCCTGCGAATAATTTATAAAGCCATCTTTGGATTGATCTCGATACGTTTTGGCTGACAAAAATATACCAACTGCCAGTATCAGCATGCTAAAATAGCCTAATGTTTGGTTGGTGGTATAATCAAAAATATACAGAATCAGGGTATAAATAATTAATCCCAGGCCTGTTAATACGCCAAAATAAATGGCATTGCTGTTTAATGTACGTTTAACATCTTCCATAACTATACAATTAAATTTTGAAAAGCAAATGTAAGCATTCTCAGGCTTTGAAATAAAAATAAGCATTTGAATTTTGGTGATACGCGAAACTTTTTTACTTTTGCAGCTCGGGTAAGTCTTGTACGACCAGCTCCCGCTGAACTCCCCCAGGACCGGAAGGTAGCAAGGGTAAGCGGTTGTAGCGGTGCGATGCAAGTAGCTTACCCGTTCTTTTTTCCTTTTCTTTAAGGTCAAAATGTAGTATTTTTGTTACAATAATTAAATCCTTATAAATATGGTATTAAAAGTACACCCGGAAAATCCCGGCAAGAAACAAATTGACAAAATCACAGAAACACTCAAAAAAGGGGGAATCATTATTTACCCGACGGATACTGTTTATGCTTTTGCATGTTCTGTAGATCAGGCTAAAGCTGCTGACAGGATTGTACAGATTAAAGGTGAGAAAAAGAGGAAAAGTGAATTTTCGCTGATATTCCGAGATATCAGTCAGATTACAGATTTTACACGCCCGATACCCAATGATGTGTTTAAACTCATGAAAAACAGCCTTCCGGGGCCTTTCACATTTCTTTTAGAAGCCAACAACCGGGTTCCCAAGATTTATAAAGACAAGAAAAAAGTTATTGGAGCCCGTATTCCCAACAATAAAATTGCTGCTTCTATTGTAGAGGCATTAGGAGTACCTTTGATGACCTCCAGTGTGCACGATCCGGATGAAATCATTGAATACACTACCGAGCCGAAGCGTATAGAAGAACGTTACGGGAAACAGGTAGATATTATCGTAGACGGCGGAACCGGAGACAATGAAGCTTCTACGGTGGTAGATTGCACCGGCGAGGAAATTGAAATTGTAAGGCAGGGAAAAGGAGAATTATAAATTAGAGCCTTTTGATATCCAAGCAGCTAAACCAAAACTTCCTTTTTTTGCAGGAAAGCTGTTTGGATATTTATTTTAAAGGTTTTACTTTTGCAGCCGCGTTTTCAGAAACGCATGATTCCGTAGCTCAGTTGGTAGAGCAACGCCCTTTTAAGGCGTGGGTCCTGAGTTCGAGCCTCAGCGGGATCACCTCAAACGTTCTTTTTTCGATTCCGTAGCTCAGTTGGTAGAGCAACGCCCTTTTAAGGCGTGGGTCCTGAGTTCGAGCCTCAGCGGGATCACCTTTAGCCTGTCGTTTTACGGCAGGCTTTTTTATTGGAAATAATTTGAACTGATCCTCCTTTTCAAGCTACATTATTATTAAATTGCGGTTTTAATTCATTCATTTAAAATCTGACTCATGAAAAAGCGAATTTTAGTTACCGGAGGCGCAGGCTTTATCGGCTCCCACCTTTGCGAAAAACTCCTGAACGACGGACACGAAGTAATTTCGCTCGACAATTATTTTACCGGCGCCAAAGATAATATAGTGCACCTGATGGACAACCCTTACTTTGAAGTGGTAAGGCATGATATCACCCAGCCGTATTTTATTGAAGTAGACGAAATATATAACCTGGCATGCCCTGCATCGCCAATACATTATCAATACAACCCCATCAAAACAGTAAAAACTTCTGTGATGGGCGCTGTAAATATGCTCGGGCTGGCCAAGCGCATTAAGGCAAAAATCCTGCAGGCCTCTACCAGCGAGGTATACGGAGACCCGGAAGTGCATCCGCAAAAAGAAGATTACTGGGGTCATGTAAACCCTATCGGAAGACGCTCTTGCTATGACGAAGGCAAAAGGGCAGCCGAAACGTTATTCATGGATTATCACCTTCAAAACCAGGTACGAATCAAAATCATGCGTATATTCAACACCTATGGCCCGCGAATGCACCCCAATGACGGCAGAGTAGTATCGAATTTTATAGTGCAGGCCCTCAAAGGTGAAAATATCACTATTTTTGGGGAAGGCAATCAAACCCGGAGTTTTCAGTATGTCGATGACCTGATCAACGGAGCTCTCAAGCTCATGGATACCGGGGATGAATTTACGGGCCCGGTAAACATCGGCAACCCCGATGAATTTACAATCAGGGAGCTGGCCGAGAAAATTATTGAACTCACCAACACCAAATCCAAAATCATTTTTGAGCCTTTGCCCAATGATGACCCGATGCAGCGAAAACCAGACATCTCCCTGGCCAAAGAAAAACTTGGATGGGAACCCGCTGTTAAGCTGGAAAACGGACTCAAAAACACCATCATATATTTTGAAAACCTCTTAAAAAATTCTAATAATGAATTTGCTTATTACAGGCGCTAACGGACAATTAGGATCTTCGATAAAAAAATGGCAGGATGATTTTCATCAGCACAAGTTTTTCTTTACAGATGTGGATACACTTGATATTACGGATGAAGCATCAGTAGAAAACACCATCAAAAGCAAAAACATAAACGTATTAATCAATTGTGCAGCTTACACTGCCGTAGACAAAGCAGAAGAAGAACAGGAAAAGGCGATGCTCCTGAATGAGCAAGCTCCGGAAATTCTGGCGCGTGTTTGCTACAAGTACAATGTTGGTTTGCTGCATGTTTCCACAGATTATGTTTTTGATGGGAAAACATATATCCCTTACCGGGAAGATATGGATACGAATCCGGCTTCAGCCTATGGCAAAAGCAAACAAGCCGGCGAGTTGAAAGTGTTAAAATCCGGCGCACAAGGCGCTATCGTCAGAACATCCTGGCTGTACTCCGAGTTCGGAAACAATTTTACAAAAACCATGCTTCGTCTTGGCGCTGAAAAAGACGAACTGAAAGTAGTATACGACCAGGTTGGCAGCCCCACTTATGCCGCCGACTTAGCTTATGCTCTGCTGCTGCTCTCCGGCAAGGCTCATTCAGGCATGGAAATATATCACTATGCCAATGAAGGGGTTTGTTCATGGTATGATATGGCCGTAGAAATTATGAAACACAAACAACTGGACTGCAATATTAAAGCCATTGAATCAAAAGACTACCCTACCCCGGCGGAAAGACCGCCTTACAGCGTTTTCAACAAATCAAAAATCAAACATTTTCTTAATATTGCAATTCCTCACTGGAGGGAGAGTTTAAATAAATGCTTGAATAACCTTTAAATAATCAAATATGAAACCGGAAAAATACATTTTAGACAAAGCCAAACAATGGACTGAAGGAAGTTTTGATGAAGAAACCCAAAAACAGGTTAAATCTTTGATAGAAAATGATCACCAGGAATTGGTTGATGCTTTCTATAAAGATTTGGAATTTGGCACCGGCGGGCTGCGTGGCGTCATGGGTGCAGGCACCAACCGCATGAACAAATACACAGTAGGTATGGCCACACAGGGGCTGGCAAATTACTTGCTTAAGACCTATCCCGATGAGCAAATCTCAATGGCTGTAGCTTACGACTCACGCATCAACAATACTTTATTTGCCGAAACAACAGCACAAGTGCTCAGCGCGAATAAAATTAAAGTATATATTTTCGATGAGCTAAAGCCTGTCCCGGAACTGTCTTTCGCCATAAGACACAAAAAGTGTCATGGCGGTGTGGTAGTTACGGCTTCACATAACCCGAAAAAATACAACGGCTATAAAGTATACTGGAGCGACGGAGGCCAGATTGTTCCTCCGCATGACAAAAATATCATTGCAGAAGTAAAGAAAATCGAATCCATTGATCAGGTCAGATTCAACGGAAATCCAGATTTAATCGAATATATGGGTGACGATGTGGACAGGGCTTATGTTAAGCAGCTCAAAGACTTATCTTTATCACCGGAGATTATTCAAAAGCACAGCGATTTAAAGATTGTTTACACTCCGCTCCACGGCGCCGGTGTGAAGATAGTTCCTATGGCGCTGAAAGCTTATGGTTTTCAGAATGTGTTTCATGTAAAAGAACAAGATAAAGCGGATGGGAATTTCCCGACAGTGCATTCTCCAAACCCTGAAGAGCCCGCTGCGCTGGATATGGCTATCCAAAAAGCTAAAGATGTAGACGCCAGCATTGTGATGGGTACCGACCCGGATACCGACCGCGTAGGCGTGGCTGTGAAAAAACATGACGGTTCTTACGAATTGCTGAATGGCAACCAAACTGCTTCCATCCTGATTTATTATTTGCTGACCAAATGGCAAGAAAACAACCAGTTTACCGGTAAGGAATATATCGTTAAAACCATTGTTACAACAGATTTACTCACAGAAATTGCCGACCATTTCGATGTCCCGACTTATGAAACCTTAACGGGATTTAAATGGATTGCTGATTTGATTGGCAAATTCGAAGGAGAAAAAACATTTATCGGTGGCGGCGAAGAGAGTTATGGCTACCTCATCGGCGATAAGGTAAGAGATAAGGATGCAGTAGTTTCTTGTTGCATGATTGCTGAAGCAGCAGCCTGGGCCGCAGAAAAGGGAAAATCACTGTATGATCTGTTACCGGAAATCTATGCTGCCTTTAGTTTCTATAAAGAAAGATTAATCTCTGTTGTAAGAGAAGGAAAAGCAGGTGCAGATGAGATTAAATCGTGGATGCAGAATTACCGCCAGAATCCGCCAAAGGAAGTAGATGGCGTTAAAATCAAAGAAACCCGCGATTATTCAGTTTCTGAAGCCAAAGACTTATCCACAGGAGAAACACGTAAACTGGATTTACCCGTTTCGGATGTTTTGCAGTTTGTTACAGAAGACGGCAGCAAAATTACCATGCGGCCCTCAGGTACTGAGCCCAAGATCAAATACTATTTTAGTGTAAAAACAAACCTGGAAAATCCTGGCGATTATGAAGTTGTAAGCGATCAACTCAATAAGAAAATTGACGGGATTATATCTGCTTTAAATATCGAAAAATAAAACAGAATCATCTTTTTAAGCAATTAAGTTATGCAAGAATTAACCCGTTTGGCCGATTAATAAAAGCCTTGCGGGTTTTTTCAATGATTATATGTCATGGATTTGATCTAACAAATATCATCCTTTTTACGATATTGATATTGTGTAACACAGATATTATCAGTATTTTACTAAAGCTTTGTGGTCAGAACGATATTATTGTTCTTCATACAAATAACTTAGAAAGTTACAAACTTATTAATAAACTCGTTTCAAACCAGATGATTTTTTGATATGAGCAAAATCTTATTAGTTTTGCCTGTGAAAAGAGGAGCAGAATTAATCAATCACAAAAAATGCAGAATCACCGTTGTCTGGCTATAGATATACGGTATGCTGTTTGTTTTAAAACAGCAAGCTGCATCAAATAATAGAAAACCACATCATGCTAGATGTACATGGTTTGAAAACACAAATGCATTGCCATGAATAATGAGTTCGGCAACAAGACTTTTCCAGTCTGGATGATCAGTGAAATCGAATTTAGCTTTTGGGAGCAAAAACTAAACGGCCCTTTTGATTACCGCCTGCCAATGCGCCATGTTATTTGCACCTCCGTTTTCAATAAAATCCAGGAAACCGTTTTCCGGCTGGGCAAACAGCGCGTTCAAACCGATAATTTTTATATCCGCAACATTTTACCACAGGATTTAGAAAAACCCAATATCAACGATGTAATCTGGGACCGGAAGATTACATCAGAGATGAACAAACTCCAATCTGATATAGAGAAATATAAGCCCGCTGTAATTTTAGCTTTTGGCGCTTTTACGTTCGAAAGCCTCCGGCGAATCGAGGAAGCACATCCCGAGCGCAGCTATGGCTCATGGACGCCCGCAGATATGGGGGACGCATTCCGAAAACGTATCGATAATTTCAACATCGAAAAAACCAATATCTTCCCTATGTTAGACCGCAGTATATCCGGATGGAAATTCCTGGAAAGTCATAAAGACTTTGTGAATCACGAAAATGGCGATTATTTTTCTTATACCGGCCAAAAACTCGGCGAAAAGTTTATCGAATACCAGGATCAGCTTAAAATATGGCTGGAATAGTGTGTCCAACCCATTTAATTACACCTGCCTGTTTTTTCATACTTTTGCAGCCCAAAT
>JBNJGK010000057.1:14099-17971 GCA_051747665.1 Bacteroidota bacterium
TGATATTGCCTATTATTTGTATTTTGGAATTTGTTTTTTGGAATTTAATACCAAATTTTACAGTAATAACAAGTTATTAAAAAAGAACAGCATGCAACAAGAACAGAAAGACCCGGTACATTCGCAGCACGTAATAGAAATGCTTACCGTTGCCAATGAATTCTGCCATTTTACGGAAACTGCAGAAGAACACGGAAAAAAAGAAATTATGGAGTTTCTGCATAAAATCCTGCCAATGCTATATCTGAAAGGTATCCTGATGCCTTCAGTGGTAGTAGAAGATGCATCATACAATGAAAAATTTGTAAATGAAATGCAGTGGGAGCATATTTTTTATGCGTTTAAAAACAAATTCGGTGAAGATGATGATTTTTGGATGGTAGAAAACACAGGGTTGAATGAGTTTGAGCCTCAAAAACAAAGCCTGTCTGATGTGTTGGCCGACATTTATCAAGACATGAAGGACTTTGTAATGTTGTATCAAAACAGTTCTGTCTATGCCAAACAAAATGCTGTTGCCGATTTCAAAAACCTCTTTCAAAACCATTGGGGAGAGCGTGCCATCAAAGCTTCAAAGAGATTTCACGAGCTCATCTACAATCCGAGCCGCGATCCCTTTGCAGATGAAATGAAACTCGGACTGGAAGATTAAGCATTTGCAGAAAACCCCATTCGAAAACAAACAGAGTTCAGGTAAAATACTGTTCTTTATATAGGACGCACCAGATGTATACTGAAAGCACAAACAGATGATTGTTTTTTGATTGTCAGACCGAAGTGTCCGATCAAAAAATTACTTCACATCGTATGAGAACATCAGGTCACTGATGTCTTTTGGGAATAGGACGGCTTTAATGTTTAGATATTTTCTGATGCCACAGGTATCAAATATGTATAAAACACCGAACTGAAAGGTTGTCAATCAGCGTTTTAATTAGACACTGACAGGTCTATCGACGCTGTCAGCGTCTGGCTTTAGGATAACCTCCAAATATCATGTCAAGGATTCCTCGCCTGAGACCTTGATTCAGGCACAATATCCCCATAAATGGGGATACAATAATTCACAGATAAGAAATACTTTTGCGAAAAGTAATTCAAAACAGGCGGGGATGACATTATACGACCTTAAACAAGGTGAAAAAGGAATCATTACAAGAGTCAGAGGCTTCGGCAGTTTCCGTAAGCGCATTGTTGAGATGGGCTTCATTATCGGGAAAGAAGTTGAAGTTATCAAAAAAGCGCCGCTAAAAGACCCTGTTGAATACAAAATCCTCGATTATTTTGTTTCGCTGCGTAACAACGAAGCCAAACTTATTGATGTATCCCCTGAATCCGCAACGGAGAGCAACGGGACTACCTATAACGGCACGGTTGGAAGCAATCTGCTGAAAACCATGCAGAAAAAGTCAGACCGGAAAGAAATCAACATCGCATTAGTGGGAAACCCGAATTCAGGTAAAACCACAATATTTAATCATATCAGCGGACTTTCGGAAAAAGTAGGAAACTACAGCGGCGTAACCGTAGATGCGAAAAAGACTTCCGTAAAATTTCAGGGATACAGCCTGAACCTCATTGATTTGCCCGGAACCTATTCTATTACTGCATATTCGCCAGAAGAACTGTTTGTCAGAGAGTTTATTCTGGATCACCAACCGGATATTGTTGTCAATATTTTGGATGCCAGCAATCTGGAACGAAATCTTTACCTGACTACCCAGCTTATCGACATGGACATTAAAGTGGTGGCCGCCCTGAACATGTACGATGAGCTGCAAAAAAACGGAGACCAGCTTGATTATGAAATGCTGGGAAAAATGTTGGGTATTCCGTTTATCCCTACTGTTGGCAGCAAGAAACAAGGTATTGATGACCTTTTTAAGAAAGTGACAGAGGTATACGAAGACAAAGACAAAACTGTCCGGCACATCCACATCAATTACGGCAAAGAGTTGGAAACTAACATTGACAACCTTGAAAAAGATGTAGTGAAAGCCAAATCTCAGTCAGGACTCCAAAACATCCCCGGAGAACGCTTCTTAAGCATCAAAGCGCTGGAAGGCGACCCGGATGCCGAAGCAAGGATTCGCACCCTGCAAGGCGGGGAAGAAATCCTGCAAAAAAGAGACCGGTTCAAAAAAGAAATCACTAAAAACATTGATGAGGAAGTTTGCGATTGCGAAACGAAAATCACCGACGCCAAATATGCTTTCATCTCAGGTGCGCTGCAGCAAACCCTAACGCATAATAAGATACAGCGCATTAAAAAAAGCGAAATCATAGATATGTTTATCACCCACAAACTCTGGGGCATCCCGATTTTCGCTGCTTTTATGTGGCTCACCTTTTGGTCAACATTCAAATTAGGCGCTTATCCGATGGAGTGGATTGAAACCGGTGTTGAGGCTTTCGGCGGATTTGTAGGACAGAGTATGAGTGAAGGGATGCTCAGGGACATGATTGTCAACGGTCTTATTGGTGGTGTTGGTGGCGTTTTAGTATTTCTGCCCAATATTGTAATCCTGTATTTTTTCATCTCGCTGATGGAAGATACCGGTTATATGGCACGCGCTGTTTTTATCATGGACCGTGCCATGCACAAGATCGGATTGCACGGCAAAAGCTTTATTCCCCTGCTCATGGGTTTTGGATGCAATGTGCCTGCCATCACAGCCACCCGAACCATAGAAAGCCGTCGCGACCGGCTCGTTACCATGCTGATAACGCCTTTTATGTCATGCAGCGCAAGATTACCGGTTTTCATTCTTTTCATCACTGCTTTCTTTGATTCATATCAGGCTACGATTCTTTTTGGTCTTTATCTGACAGGCGTCCTCCTGGCAATAGGAAGCTCGCTGCTTTTCACCAAAACCATATTCAAAGCGGCTGACCTGCCTTTCGTGATGGAGCTGCCTCCTTACAGAATGCCAACCCTTAAATCATTGCTAAAACACATGTGGGACAGCGCCCATCAGTACATCAAAAAAATTGCAGGGGTAATCCTGGTTGCCTCTATTATTATCTGGGCGTTAGGCTATTTCCCAAGAGATGTGGAAATGTCTAAAGATTTTTCAGGAGAAATAAGCTATCTGAAAAACAACCTTGAGTACCTTGAAAATAGCGGTCAGCAGCAGATCGGCGCCTTATCCATGCAAATGATTGAAAAAAGAATCGATGAACTGAAACGAGAACAACAGGCCGAAAGGCAACAAAAATCCTATATCGGCCAGTTAGGCAGAGCTGTTTTACCCGTGATGCAACCTTTGGGATTCGATTGGAAAATGTCAGTTGGAATTCTCACAGGAATTGCGGCCAAAGAGGTTGTGGTTGGAACACTAGGCGTACTTTATCAAACGGATGTGGAAGGTGAGGAAGTATCAGGGAAGTTAGTGGATAAGCTCAGGCAACAAACGTATACCGAAGGCCCTGACAAAGGAGAAAAGGTCTTTTCTCCGCTTATTGCATTGACCTATATGATTTTTATATTAATCTATTTCCCCTGCGTGGCTGTAGTAGCCGCCGTTAAAAAAGAATCCGGAAGCTGGAAATACGCCGCTTTCCTGGTCTTCTACACCACGGCAGTGGCTTGGATAGTTTCGTTTTTGGTTTACCAAACAGGAAGTTTAATTACATAATTATGATACAGGAAATTATTACATATATCATTATAGCCGTAGCCGCGGCCCTTACTATCAGGAAGTTTTACCAAAAAATGAAACAGCCGTCATCATGCGATGGTTGCAGCACAGACAGTTGTGCCGCCTGCGGCCTGGCCGACCTGAAAAAAGACATGAAGAAAGCAGAGAAGCATGGCGAACCTCCCCTTTCCCCGCGGCAGTATCCCTCATCATAAACTGCGGATCATAAGC
>JBNJGK010000058.1:0-17199 GCA_051747665.1 Bacteroidota bacterium
TGCAGAATTAGTAGACAAGATATATCCTCCGTCTGATTTTGAGGGAATGCCTCTTGATATCGAAAAAGTAGGTGGCAATATTTTTGTTTTTACAGATAAAAAACTTTTGCATTTTGATGATCAGTTTAGTCCAATTAACAACGTAGATATCAGTAATAAAGCTTTTCAATACAGGAATGTTGTATCTACACGGGAATTTAGTTCAAGCAATAAAAATCTCGCTTACTCTTCTCATACCAATGAGCTTTTTGTTGTAAATAATGATGGTGAAATTGGGTATTACGATCTGGACGAACATACTTACAATCCGCTCGCTTTACATTCAATTAGTTCGGTAGACATACCCATAAATAAAATTCTCATTGATGAGCAAAATGAAAGGGTTGTATGGAAATGTAAAATTGACGACAACACCTCCACTATCAAGGTGCTGGACCTGAATACAAAAAACTTGATTGCCACCAGAGATTTTAGCTATCCAATCCATGATATTTGTTTCGATAATGCTAAAAACTTAATTGCAAAGTCCACTACTTCATTGAGAAAACTCAATGCTAACCTGCAAACAATAGCCATTAATACGAATCTATATGGTGGTTATTCAGTACTTTATATACCTGATCAGGATGAGATTGTTTCTTTTAATGGTAACAGCATTACTAAACATGATAATTCTCTTAATATTCTAAATACGATTTCGGTATCATCCAGAGATGTTATCAGCTACAAGTATTTACCCCAGGAATCTGCGGTGTTTTTCACTTATAAAGAGTCTTCAAATTCTAATTATCGTTATTATACAAAATTAGACCTTATCCAAAATACAGTTGAAAGTGGTGAATTTTTACTTGGAGCAACAGGAATTGATGAGCTATCAAATGGCAACATCATCGTTTCAGGTTTTAACTCGCTTATTGAGGTTGATCCGGCAACACTTTCCGAAATAAATGAGTTTGACTTTTCCGCAAGTCTGAATAAGTTTTCGGTAGCATCAGGCGGATTATATTCGATAAGCACCCATGGCGGAATTGCAGCACATTTTGACAATGGTTTGCAGTTATTAGATTATAAAAACATTGGGGCAAATATGAATGAGGGGTGTCTGAATCCTGAAAACGGAAAAGTATATTATATACACTCCAATACCAGAAATGACTACAGCTCTGTTTACATCTATGATGAAAATAATAATTTATTAAACAGTATCGACCTTGATTCCAGATTACAAAGTATTGAGTATCATGAAGGGGATATTTACGTAACATCGGATTTTTCAGAAACCCTTTATGTTATCGACGGTGATTTTGATCAACTCAATAATAGCCTCAGCATCCCTGCCTCAAGTTCAATGGATGATATTTATACTTCTGAAGAATATTTATATATTGTCGGATCAAGTAGCATTACGGTTGTAAAAAATGCTCAAATAATAGATACTTTTACTGTTTCTGGGGTTGACTTTTCTGATTTTTCGTTTGATGACGTAAACCAGAAAGCCTATTTCTTAACAGGAAATGCAACAGGCAGTAATGTTTCATCTGAGATATATGAGGTAGATGAAAACACCCTCTCAATGCAGGAAATTTATTCTATGAATTCTGATGGGGCTCAGTTTCTATATGTCAATCCTGTACTGCAACGAATTTATGTAGCCGCAACTAGTACAGGTGCGTCACAATATATCAAAATTCTTGATCAAAATTCTTTATCGCTTATCCACGAAAAAAATGTACCGGGAGCGGTATTCAGAGGATTTGAATATAATCCGGTGAATAACGATCTGTACCTACTGGATAGCCAGTATCCCGTACATTTGTTTACAATAAATTCGGCTGATGAAATCTTACAGAAAAAATTAAATATTTATCACCCTGTGTATAGTTATATGTATAACCCGGTGAATAATAACCTGTATATTTATAGTAAAAAATGGGATAACAATGAGGCAGACGATGAGCTAAGGTTGTATGAATATTCATGTACCAACCATGACTTCAAAGGTTATATAGACTTTGAAGAGTTTTTCAAGCCAACATATTTTAGGTTGTTTCCACCTGATAATATGGTACTGAATCCTTCAACCAATCAATTATATGTGGGCAACAACACCTTCAGCAACGCCTGCGTGGTGCAATGCCCTCCGATGGAAAGAAAGTTCGAAACCGGCTGGACCTGGGCTTCCTTTCCTACACTCGAACGCCAAAACGACGATCCCATTCAGGCCATCCCCTTCCTCGAAACGCTTGAGCCTATGCCTTCGTCTATGGAGTTTTGGCATTTGTCCCACTCTTCAGAGTATGAAGATAATAACTGGGCCCCACAAGATGTAACTGAAATACAAAGCTCTAAAGGGTATAAGCTTAATAACCTGGGCAGCAGTGAAGCTTACTTAGAAACACCGGGCACCACACTGAATGAAGATCATGCCATCTCGTTAACCACTGGAGAGAACTGGATCGGGTACTTTCCCATGGAACCACGGAAGGCCCTGGATGCACTGGAGGGCGTATTGGATGATTTGGATATGATTAAAACACAGGACTGGGGATGTTATAAAGAATATATTGCTGAAAAGGGCGGAACTGTGCCTACATGGGTATGTGCGGTAGGAAAAGAAGGGTTTACCGCCTTAACGCATGGCGATATGGTGGTGGTCAATGCCACAGACCCAACCACCCTGGTATGGAACCAGGATGCACCCCCTGTTAGCAAAAAAGATGCGGAAGAAACGCAGCAGTATTCCTATACCGAGCTGGCAGACTATCAGAGCATCTTTATTGAGGCCGATCCGGAGCAAATTGATGAAATCGGTGCATTTGTTAACGACGAATGTATCGGAGCTACGGTAGTCAACGACACTTTAGAGGAGATAAAGGCTTATATTCCGGCGGATGCCACCGGGGATATTACCCTGGAATATTATAGTGAGGGAACAAAATCAACCACAAAATTAGCTGAGTACACCATTCTGTACCCGGAAACTAAAGTAGATGGCATTATCAAGGCCCGGAATAAGGATCGCTATTACAGGGTATCGCTAAAGAATACCTTAGGGGTGGATGAAAACAACCCCAACCATCACAATAACTTACAGGTATTTCCGAACCCTTCGGGCGGGCTGGTTACTTTTTCATTATCCACAAATCAAAAAATCAAGGGTACTTTAGATGTGTATAACAGCACAGGTGTACATATCAAACAACTATTAAAAGGAGCTATCGAAAAAGGAACCCACACCTTTTACCTCAACAAGGCGGGAGAATTGCCTGCCGGGGTCTACCTGTACACATTTAAGACGGGATCAACCATTAAAAACGGAAAAATTGTGATTCAATAATGAGAATATTTTTATTCATAATATTATGTGTAATTACCGGCCCGGGCCTGCTCCGGGCCGGTATTATCACCGTGGCCCAGGACGGGTCCGGTGATGTTACTACAGTGCAGGAAGGCATTAACCTTGCACAGGCTAACGATACCGTACTGGTTATGCCGGGAACTTATTATGAAAACCTGATCATAGAGGGAAAAGCATTGACTTTAGCTTCCAATTATCTTTTTTCAAACGACCCCGATGATATCGCAAACACAATAATTGACGGGAACCATCAAGGCTGCGTCATTGTTGCTGAAGATATTCAAGAAGCATTTACAATTTATGGCTTAACTATTCAAAACGGGCAAGGCGTTTATCCTAATGGAGGGGGAATCAGCCTAATAGATTGCGATAATGCTACTGTCCTGAATTCTGTCATACAAAATAATTTTGGTTATATAGGTGGGGGTATCAAACTTATTCATACAAACGTCTATTTTGAAGGTAGCACTATTCGTTATAACCATGCTTCTAAGTACGGCGGCGGTATTTATGCCTGGGATTCGGGATATGCAGAGTTTTCCCAGGAAAACAGATGTAATATTTATATGAATCATGCTGCAAGAGGGTCGGATATTCAAAAGATGGAAGATGTAGATTTCTCCACCATTTATGCTGATACATTAACCGTTGAAGACCCTTCGGTTTATTATATCATTTCGCTCGATCCCTATGGAAACATTCTGGCTGACCTGGAAATTGACTATCAAAACCATAAGTTAGAGAAAATCGATGCCGATGTATATGTTAGCCCTGAGGGCGACAACAGTAATAGCGGGCTTTCCCCCGATGCACCTTTTCGCAATATCTGGTACGCCATGTTACGGGTGCAGAATGACTCCATCAACCCCAATACGGTTTATTTAGCTCCCGGCACCTATGCCCCCTCCATCAACAACGAACTGTTTCCGGTGCATTGCAAACAAAATATCAGGATTCATGGTAATTCAATCGATAATACCATATTAAATGCAGAAGAAACAGCAGGCCCGATTTGGTCCAGCGGCGAAAACAACTTCCTTTCGTTGGAGAATATGGAATTAACAAATGGTGCAGGTGATGACGGAGGTGTTATTATATATGGTTTAGACTCGGTATATATTAAAAATCTGCTCATTCATAATATAGAAGCAAGAAGCAGTGGTGGGTTAAGACTTGCTGAAACTAAAGTATCTTACCTTGAAAATGTTGAAGTCAGTAATGTAATGGCTGTGAGAGCCATGCGAGTAAATAATGCAAAAGTCAACACTTTATGCAAGAGTGATATTTATAACCTAAAAATTCAAAATAATGAACCAAGTTCAGAACAAACAGGTGGAGGTGGCTTGTCAATATTGGGCAAAGGGCCTAATATCAACAGTATGGAAGTGAACATAGTGAATGCATTGTTTACGAATAATTATAACAACGAAACTTTTTGGTCAAATATGGGGAGTGCACTGGCCATTTCCGGTTATGTATCACTCAAGCTGATCAATGCCACCTTTGCAGATAACACTGCACATGATGGCGGGGCTATTGCCATACATGCCTCCGATGGCCCTTCGGATATCCAGGTGTACAATTCCATTTTCGCCAATAACAGTCCGGAACAAATATCTATCGTGGGAAAACCCAGCACCTTAAAACTCTATCACTGCAACCTGGAAGGAGGCATGGACGATATTGATATTGTGGGCGACCATACGGTGGGCATAGATGATGGTACAATTGACATCGACCCCGTCTTCACCACTTACAACGGTACGGATTATTTCCTGGCGCAAAATTCCTCGTGTATCCATGCCGGGACGATGGATATTGATGATTTTACATTTCCGGAATACGACCTGATGGGCAACCCGCGCCTCCACGGCATTGTGGATATGGGCGCCTATGAAAACCCGTTTGTGCCGGTAAGTACTAACGACCTGTCCGCTCTCTCTGCCAGGGTCAGCGCCTACCCCAACCCGTCCGGAGACATGGTAACTATTACAGTCACCCTCGAAGAAAGCGATGAATGTGTCTTAGAAATCTTTAACAACAAAGGCAAGCGCATAGAGCAGTTATGTAACGGCACACTAACCAAAGGTTCCTACCCCTTTTACCTGAACAAGGCAGGAGAATTACCGGCGGGAGTTTATCTTTATACCTTTAAAACCGGCGAAGGAACTCAAACCGGCAAAATTGTGATTGAATAATTCAAGATCAGCGGACCACATCCCTGCCACGTCCTGGAGACGACGGCAGGGGTTACGATGCCTGGAGCAACGACAAGAATCACAGCATAGTCCGACCGAAATAACCAATTAATCCCTCTGCAATTCTATAGAAAGCCTATTTTTGCAGCTAAAAATCAAAAATACGTGGCACATATCCTTGACCATCTAAATGAAGAACAGCAAGCAGCAGTTAAAGCTGCTGACGGCCCGGTAATGGTAGTTGCCGGAGCGGGGTCGGGAAAAACCCGTGTATTGACCTACCGTGTTGCTTACTTGCTCGAAAACGGCATCGATCCTTTCAATGTTCTTGCCCTTACCTTTACCAACAAGGCCGCGCGTGAGATGAAAGAAAGAGTAGCCAGGCTGGTAGGCCCGGAGGCGCGCAACGTGTGGATGGGTACTTTTCACTCTGTCTTTGCCCGTATTCTCAGAGCAGAAGGACACCTGCTGGGATATCCCTCCAATTTCACCATTTATGATACCGACGACTCCAAAAGCCTGATTCGATCTATTGTAAGAGAGCTTCAACTGGATAAAAAAACCTACCCGGCCAATTCAATCCTCGGACGTATTTCTTCCAGTAAAAACAACCTTATTAACGCCCGGGGCTATAATCAAAATGATGAAATTACTATAGCCGACAAAGCTGCTGGCAGGCCGTTCACAGGTAAAATCTATGAGATATATGAAAAGCGCCTTTTCCAAAGCAAGGCCATGGATTTTGACGACTTGTTGTTTAAAACCAATATTTTGCTGCGTGACTTTCCTGAAGTACTGCATAAGTATCAACATAAGTTTCAGTACATCCTGGTGGATGAGTATCAGGATACCAACTACTCGCAGTACCTTATCGTAAAAAAGCTGGCTGCCAACAACGAAAATATTTGTGTGGTAGGCGATGATGCCCAAAGCATTTATGCTTTCAGGGGCGCCAATATTGCCAACATCCTCAACTTTCAGAAAGACTACCCTGAAGTAAGGCTTTATAAGCTGGAACGCAATTACCGGTCTACACAAAACATCGTAAATGCTGCCAACGAGGTAATCGCAAACAACAAAGACCAAATCAAAAAGGTAGTATGGACGCACAACGATTCAGGTGAAAAAATCCCGGTCTTTCGCTCAGCTACAGACTCTGAGGAAGGTCGCCGGGTAGCTGAGGATATTTTTGAAACCAAAATGAATCATCAGACCGCTAACAGCGATTTCGCTATCCTGTATCGTACTAATGCGCAGTCGAGGTCACTCGAAGAAGCTTTAAGAAAACAAAATATTCCCTATAGAATATACGGTGGCCTGTCGTTTTATCAACGT
Source organism: Bacteroidota bacterium (assembly GCA_051747665.1). GTDB lineage: Bacteria > Bacteroidota > Bacteroidia > Bacteroidales > JAIPAH01 > JAIPAH01. Next base: position 6,892 of record JBNJGK010000058.1, read on the forward strand.
AAAGAAATCAAAGACTTACTGGCTTATTTCAGGCTTACGCTCAACCATAATGATGAAGAAGCCTTGTTTCGCATCATTAATTTCCCGGCGCGTGGGATTGGAAAAACCAGCCAGCAAAAAATCAGCATTCAGGCACAGCAATTTGACGTAACCGCGTGGGAGGTGGTTTGCCATCCCGGCCAGTACAAGCTGGATGTGGGAGCTGCCGTAGGAACAAGACTACATCAGTTTAAGACGATGATTGAAAGCTTTGCATCACAGCTCAGTAAAAAGAACGCTTTCGACCTTGCCAAACACATTGCTTCCACTGCAGGCATGATCAAAGCTCTGAACGAAGACAAAAGTCCCGAAGGCATCAGCCGCTTTGAAAACCTCGAAGAGCTTTTGAATGCCATTAACGAATTTGCCAGCAAGGAAGAAGAGAGCGAGGAGGATCAACCCCGTACCCTTGACGTGTTTATGCAGGATGTGGCTTTGTTAACGGATCAGGATAATGAAGATAAAAACAACACCGATAAAGTTTCTTTGATGACCGTGCATGCTGCCAAAGGCCTGGAGTTCCCATATGTATACATTGTTGGATTGGAAGAAAATCTGTTTCCAAGCATGCAGTCTTTAAACACACGCGAGGACTTAGAGGAGGAGCGCCGTTTATTCTATGTGGCGCTGACACGTGCCGAAAAACGTGCCACTTTGTCGTATGCCGAAAGCCGCTACAAGTGGGGAAACTTACTTATGAGCGAAGGCAGCCGTTTTATTGAGGAAATCAAGCCGGATTTCCTGGATAACCTGCAAAGCCGCAACCCTTCAGGTGGAAGCGCAACCACAACCCTGCGCCAACAGGCGGGGCAGCAGAAATCATCCTACAAAAAGCTAAACAGCGAGGGAACACCTTCGTCGAAAAAATCCGCCAGTCAGGCTATGCCGCTTAATGTTGATGAAATTCAACCCGGAGTGCAGGTAAATCATCAGCGTTTTGGCAAAGGCAAGGTTTTGCAGGTAGAAGGCGACGGCCCCAACAAAAAGGCAACTATTTTTTTCAAGCAAGCCGGTCAAAAGCATTTGTTGCTTAAATTTGCACGGCTCAAAGTCATAAAATGATAATAATTAGTATATTTGCACATTAAAAGATTTATCACCTTGCAACCAGCAGGTACATATCCGAAAAAGAAATAACGAAACATGGAAACAAAAGAACTCGAGTACAATACCGCCCGCGAACAACTGGTTATCAGCGAATACGGAAGAAATATCCAGAAACTAATCGATTTTGCCAAAACCATCGAAAACCGGGACGAACGCACACGTTTCTGCCACTTCATTGTTCAAATTATGGGACAAATGAACCCGCAGCGCGAAGGCGGCGATGTAAAACGCAAATTATGGGATCACATGCATCTTATTGCCAACCTGGAGCTGGACATAGACTCACCATATCCCGTTCCCGAACCCAGCGCCATATTCGCCAAACCAGAGCCTCTGAAATACGGAGACCGGCCCGTAACCTTTAAGCAATACGGTAAAAACATTGAATACATCATTGATAAAACCGTAGAACTTGAAGACGAAGAGACTAAAAAACTGATGATTAAAATCATCGGCAACCACCTGAAAAAGCTTTATCTGAACTGGAACCGGGAATCTGTTTCCGACGAGCTGATCAATGAGCATATCAAAAAACTGTCTGGTGGAAAACTGGAGCTTACTGAGGATATTACACTAAACGCCACCAGCGATATCCTGGCAAAAACACGCAAGAAAAAGCCTACCCATAAGGGAGACCATAAAGGCAGAAAAGGCCAGCACAACCCTCGCGGGCAGCGGAGCTACTACAATAAATAGTTTTAGAAAATAAATGGAAAGGCCGCCTGAGGCGGCCTTTTGTTGTTATAAAAAACCATTTCCGATGAGTTCGTTTGAAATTGAAGGAGGAAAAACCCTCCACGGAGAAATCATTCCGCAGGGAGCTAAAAACGAAGCTTTACAGGTAATCAGTGCAGTATTACTCACGAAAGAGCCGGTTACCATCCGAAAAATTCCTGACATCAGGGATGTGAATTTCCTGATAGAGATTCTGGGCGATTTGGGTGTGGATGTCAAAAAGGAAGGTGATGAGGATTATCGTTTTCAGGCAAGCCATATCAATCTTGATTATTTGATGACAGAGGAATTTATGCTGAAAAGCAGCCGTCTGCGTGGTTCAGTGATGATTTTAGGCCCGCTGTTAACGCGTTTTGGCTTTGCGTTTCTGCCTAAACCCGGCGGCGACAAAATAGGTCGCCGACGCCTTGACACCCACCTGGAAGGGTTTAAAAGCCTGGGAGCCTCTTTTACATACCTGCCTGAAAAGGAAGTCTATAAAATCAAAACCTCAGAAGAAAAACTCCGGGGCCGTTACATGTTGCTCGATGAAGCTTCAGTTACCGGCACGGCAAACATCATCATGGCCGCCACATTGGCCGAAGGGACTACTACTATCTTCAATGCCGCCTGCGAACCTTATATCACGCAATTATGTAAGATGCTATCGCAGATGGGCGCTAAAATTGAAGGGATTGGCTCTAACTTACTTAAGATTCATGGCGTAGAAACGCTAAATGGCGCCACCCATACACTCCTCCCGGATATGATAGAAGTGGGAAGCTTTATCGGGATGGCAGCCATGACGCATTCCGAAATCACATTAAAAGGCGTGGATAAATTGCAACTCGGCAACATCCCGCAGGTTTTTGAAAAACTGGGAATCCAGACTATCCAACGAGAAAATGATTTGTTGATCCCTAAACATGATCATTATGTAGTGGAATCCTTTTTTGATGGATCGATCATGACTATTTCCGATGCTCCCTGGCCTGGCTTTACGCCCGACCTTATCAGTATTGCGCTGGTTACAGCTACTCAGGCACGGGGCGCTGTACTCGTCCATCAGAAAATGTTTGAAAGCCGCCTTTTCTTTGTGGATAAACTCATCGACATGGGCGCTCAAATTATTTTATGCGACCCGCACCGTGCTACCGTCATAGGACAAGACCACAAAACCGCCCTCAAAGGCATAGAGATGACTTCTCCCGACATCAGAGCAGGAGTTGCCTTGCTCATTGCAGCCCTGTCTGCCAGAGGGACAAGCACCATCCATAACATCGAGCAAATCGATCGTGGTTATCAAAAGATCGATCAACGACTCAATGCTATCGGCGCTAACATCAGGCGTGTTAAATAGCATTGCAAAAATGTAAATCTAAGCCATTAATACAGTTACCCGATTGTCTTTCTGACAATTTGTCTCAATAACACTTATGGCAAATAATTTGTAATCAAGAAAAGCTGAAAATTGAAAATAATATAACCATGAATAAAAAGTCTGAAGATAAAAAAGCTTTAGATCAGGAGCAGCAACAGTCTGATAACGGTCAGGACAAGCAGCAAGACGAAAAAAAGCAAACAAAAGAAGAAGCAACAGCTCAAAAGGAAGATAACAAGCAAGAGAAGTCTCAAAAGGAAGACAGCAAGGAGGAGAACAGGAAAGCGGAAAAAGGTGGTCAGAAATCAAAGAAAAAAAAGCCGACAAAGGAAGATTTTCAGGAGCTGGAGGCCAAACTTGAAGACCAGAAAGACAAGTTTTTAAGGCTTTATTCTGAATTTGAAAACTATCGCAGACGCACCAGCAAAGAAAAGCTGGCATTAAGCCAAACGGCATCTTCAAGTTTAATTACAAAGCTTTTACCTGTGCTTGACGACTACGAAAGAGCGCAAAAAGCATACAGCGAAAACGAAGACCTTAATGCCTTTAAAGAAGGCATTGAGCTTATAGCAGATAAATTCTGGAAGATTCTCAAGCAAGAAGGACTGGAAGTAATAGAATCGACCAATAAGACATTTAACACCGACGAGCACGAGGCTATAACGAAAATGCCTGCTCCTTCAGAAGACATGAAGGGAAAAGTTATTGATACCACAGAAAAAGGGTATAAACTTAACGACAAGGTCATTCGTTATGCTAAGGTAGTTGTGGGTAATTAAAAAGAAAGCATCATTTCATGGCAAAAAGAGACTATTACGAAATATTAGGAATATCAAAAGATGCAAGTCAGGATGAAATAAAAAAGGCCTATCGCAAAATGGCGCTGAAATATCACCCTGACCGTAATCCAAACGATAAAGAAGCCGAGAACAAGTTTAAAGAAGCTGCGGAGGCCTACGAAGTGCTCAGTGATGAGCAAAAGCGTCAGAAATACGACCGTTACGGTCATGAAGGCATGAAAAACGGCGGCTTTGGCGGAAGCGGCGGCTTCGGCGGCGGCATGAGCATGGATGACATCTTTGAACACTTCGGCGATATTTTCGGTGGAGGCGGCTTTGGCAGTGCCTTTGGCGGTGGCTTCGGTGGCGGCACTTCTTCAAGAAGACGCCGCAGAGTAAACCGTGGATCTGATCTGCGTGTTAAAGTAAAGCTTACGCTGGAAGAAATCGCTAAAGGTGTTGAAAAACGTATTAAAGTAAACAAATATGTATCATGTAAAGCCTGTAGCGGAACGGGCGCAAAAGACGGCTCTGCGTTCAGTACATGTGGTACCTGCAACGGAACAGGACAAGTAACCCGGGTTTCCAACACATTCCTCGGCCAGATGCAAACCACCTCTACCTGCCCTACTTGCGGCGGCGAAGGACAAACCATTCAGAACAAATGTAGTTCTTGTAACGGAAACGGCATCGTAAAAGACCAGGAAGTAATCAGCATTGATATTCCGGCCGGTGTAGCTGAAGGCATGCAGCTTTCTGTCAGCGGCAAAGGAAATGCCGCCGCACGCGGCGGCATACCTGGCGATTTGATTGTGCTGATTGAAGAAGAGGATCACCCGCACCTGGAAAGGGATGGCAACAACCTGTTGTATGACTTGTATATCAGTTTCCCGGATGCAGCGCTGGGCACAAAAGCAGAAATTCCTACACTGGAAAGTTATGCCAGGATTAAAATTGAACCCGGCACGCAAGGCGGTAAAGTCCTTCGCCTCAAAGGCAAAGGATTACCCGAAGTAAATGGCTACGGACGAGGAGACCTGCTGGTAAACGTGAACGTCTGGACTCCTAAATCGCTATCAGAAGAAGAAAAACAAATGCTCGAAAAACTGAATCAATCCAAAAACTTTGAGCCTAAGCCTACGGCAAGGGATAAAAGTTTTTTCGATCGCATGAAAGAATATTTCAGAAATTAATTTCTTTCTGCATTTTTTTATGAAAGGATGTAATAATTTTGTAGTCTTGAATACTTATAGGACACAAAAAGTTGTTACATCCTTTTTTTGTAACATAAAATGCCTGTAATAGTGATTAACACAGGAGAACATAATGAAATCATGTTCTAAACACCGTCAGAAATTTTAACCAGATGAAAAATTCCGATAATATGGATTTCCTTGTAGCTGAAAACATCAGCAAGCAATTTGTGAATCACAAAGCTTTGAATGATGTAAGCATTCACGTTCCCAAGCAGAGCATTTTCGGATTGCTTGGCCCTAACGGCGCCGGGAAGACTACGCTCATACGCATCATTAATCAAATCACTGCCGCCGATAGCGGCAAGGTATACCTCGAAGGACAGCGCCTCAGGCCAGGCCACGTCAGAAATATCGGGTATTTACCCGAAGAGCGCGGACTATACCGCAAAATGAAGGTGGGCGAACAAGCCTTGTACCTGGCTCAGTTGAAGGATGTGCCGCGCAAGGAAGCTAAAGAACGCCTGATGGCCTGGTTCAAAAAATTTGACATCGATAGCTGGTGGGATAAAAAAGTGGAAGAGCTTTCCAAAGGCATGCAACAAAAAATACAGTTTATTACCACCATCTTGCATGAACCTGATCTGCTGATTTTTGATGAGCCCTTTAGTGGTTTTGACCCTATCAATGCCAATATCCTGAAAGAAGAAATTATTCGCTTACGCGATGAAGGCGCCACAGTTATTTTTTCTACCCATAACATGGCCTCGGTTGAAGAGCTGTGTGATAATATTGCCTTGATTCATAACGCCAACAAGATTTTAGACGGCGAGATGAAAACCATCAAAAAAACCTATAGCAACAACACTTTCACTACGCGCCTGTCCAACTTAAAAGGCTCCTTCAGGGCAGAAATGCATTCTGATTTTAAAATTCTGGAAACGGATGAAGCAGAAGAGTATGTAGAAGCCAAGATCAAGATTCTGAACCAGGCCACGCCCAACGAACTCATCCGGAATCTCATGCAAATCGGGGAAATCCAAAGCTTTAATGAAGTGATTCCATCGATGAATGATATTTTTATCCAAAAAGTACAGGAAAACAAATAACAGCAAACCCATGAATAAGATATTACTGATCATCCAGCGCGAATACCTGATACGGGTCAAGAAAAAATCTTTCATTGTCATGACCTTCCTGGGACCCATTCTTATGGCCTCCCTTTTTATTATCCCTATTTACCTTGCACAGATAGACGACAGCGAGGCCAAAAGAATTGCCATTTTAGACGAAACCGATGTTTACGAGGGCGCTTTTGAAAGCAACGATGCATACCAGTTCGAAAATCTTGATATGCCTATTGATACGGCTAAAAAAATGCTTCCGGAGCTTGACTATTATGCTTTGCTTTACATTCCGGCTACCAAAGTAGCGCTGCCCGAAAATGCGGTGATCTATTCTACAAAACAAGCTACGCTGGATGTAAAAAACCACCTGAGGAACCTGATGAAACAAAAGATAGAGTCATTAAAGCTGGAAGCCAGTGGCATAGACAAGGAAACACTTGCCAAAACCAAAGCCAATATCCGTCTCAACAGCATCAAACTCGATGAAAGCGGCGCCGAAGAAAAAAGCTATGCAGAAGTAGCCATGGCCGTGGGGTTCATCAGCGCCCTCATCATTTACGGCTTTATTTTTATGTTTGGATCACAGGTTATGCGGGGTGTGATAGAAGAAAAAACCAATCGCATCGTAGAAGTGATTGTTTCCTCAGTAAAGCCGTTCCAGCTTATGATGGGCAAGATTGTAGGCATCGCCTTTGTAGGGCTGACGCAAATCTTATTGTGGGTAATTCTAACGTTTGGGATTTATACCGCTTTCACGGGATTTTATGCTGATACGCTAAACCTGAAGGCCCAGCAAGAACGCGCTATAGGAAACACAAATGATATAAGCGGCATCATGGGAGCCCAGGAAGAAACACAACAGTCCGAAGAGATAAACGAACAGGTAAGCAAAGTTTTTGAAATTATCAACTCCATCAATTTCGGGGTGATCATCGGCAGCTTTTTGTTCTTTTTCCTTGGCGGATACCTGATGTACTCCGCCCTGTTTGCCGCCATTGGTTCGGCGGTAGACAATGAAACCGACACTCAGCAATTTATGTTGCCCATCACCGTACCTCTGATATTGGCCATCATTGTAGCTCAGTTTGTGCTGCAAAACCCTGAAGGGCCCCTGGCTTTCTGGCTTAGCATTATTCCGCTGACATCTCCTATCATTATGATGATCCGGATTCCGTTTGGTGTACCCATGCTTGATATTACCTTGTCGGTTGTGCTGCTTATTGCCGGATTCATTGCCACAACCTGGCTGGCCGGAAGAATATATCGTACCGGCATTTTGATGTATGGTAAGAAAGTAGACTACAAAGAACTGTGGAAATGGATTAAAACACGTAACTATTAAATTATGACAAAAATCCTGGTTATTGATGATGAGCGGAGCATACGAAACTCTTTACGCGAAATCCTTGAGTTTGAAAAGTATAAGGTAGATGAAGCTGCCGATGGCGAAGAAGCTTTGCAAAAAATAGAGGAAACGCTCTACGACATCATTTTGTGCGATATAAAAATGCCCAACACTGATGGCATTGAAGTCTTAGAAAAAGGCATGAAAGTTACCGAGGCGCCTTTCATTATGATTTCAGGCCACGGGAATATTGAGACGGCTGTGGATTCGCTGAAAAAAGGGGCTTACGATTACCTCGAGAAACCGCTCGATTTAAACCGGCTGCTGGTTACTATCCGCAATGCGCTGGAGCGCTCCTCACTGGTTACGGAAACACGCAAACTCAAAAAACGGGTGAGCGAGAGATATAAAATGATTGGGGATTCGCAAGCCCTCCGGGGAGTGCGCACGATGATTGAAAAAGTAGCCCCTACTACGGCCAGAGTCTTGATTACTGGCGAGAATGGCACCGGTAAAGAGCTGGTTGCAAGACAAATTCACGAAAAAAGCCCCAGGTCCAAAGCCCCGTTTATCGAGGTCAACTGCGCCGCCATACCTTCTGAACTGATAGAAAGCGAATTGTTTGGCCATGAAAAAGGGTCATTTACCAGCGCGATCAAACAACGAAAAGGGGATTTTGAGCAAGCTGACGGTGGCACGTTGTTTCTGGATGAAATCGGCGACATGAGCCTTTCAGCCCAGGCAAAAGTGCTGCGCGCGCTTGAAGAAAATAAAATTGTAAGAATCGGCGGCGACAAAGATATTAATGTGGATGTTCGCGTAGTTGCAGCCACCAACAAAGACCTGAAACAGGAAATCGAAAAAGGAAGGTTTCGTGAGGACCTTTATCACCGCCTTTCGGTAATCCTCATTCACGTGCCGGCGCTCAAAGACCGTAAAGAAGACATCCCGCTTTTGGCAGAACATTTCCTTGCAGACATCAGCAAAACTATGGGCAAAAAAGCGCCTGATTTTACTGAAGAAGCGCTGGAGTCACTGAAAAACCTTCCCTGGACGGGAAACATCCGTGAGCTCAGGAATGTTACCGAGCGCCTGACCATACTCTGCGAAGAGAAAATCACCGCCGAAGACGTTAAGCAACTGGCGCAGCCATTGTAGGCCCGTTTTCTGCTATCTTCTCTTCTTTTTGCCGTAAGGTTTGCCCTTTTTCTGGTAGGACCCTTTGCGGGATTTGGGGTTGTATTCCGGACCCTTCCCAATAGCAGGAGGCAGCGGGCTCTTGAAAATTTCCTTCCCCAACAGGTTTTCAATTTGCTGAAAATAGCGCTGGTCATTTTCGCTGATAAACGTAATCGCTACGCCGTCTTTTTCTGCGCGGGCAGTCCGGCCGATACGATGGATATAATCTTCGCCGTCGGTAGGTACATCATAATTGATAATCAGCTCAATATTTTCCACGTCAATGCCTCTGGATATCACATCGGTAGCTACCAACACCGTAAGCTGCCGGTTCCGGAACCGCATCAGGGTTTTCTGGCGCTGCTCCTGTGTGAGGTCAGAGTGTATTTCCTCTACAGAATGCTGTATGTTTCTCAGCTCACGCGCTAACTGATGAGCGCTGCTTTTTCGGCTGCAAAATACAATCACACTTTGTAAATCCGGATTGCTGAGCACATGCTTCACCAAAGGTGTTTTCTGGTTTTCATAAACCACATACGCCACCTGCAATATTTTTTCAGCCGGTTTTGAAATGGCAATATTCACTTCTACCGGGTCATTGAGCACATTCTTCGCCAGCTTTCTCATTTTGTCAGGCATTGTGGCGGCAAACAAGAGGTTCTGCCGTTTTTGAGGGAGATAAGAGACTATCTTCATGATATCATCATAAAAACCCATATCCAGCATGCGGTCTGCCTCATCCAGAATCAGGTATTCGATTCCTGAAAAATCCACATATTTCTGATTCAGATGGGCTATCATGCGTCCAGGAGTGCAGATAATCATCTCCGCGCCCCGCTTCAATGCATTTTTTTCGCGCACAAACGCTTCTGCATCGCCTCCGCCATAAACTGCTGCAGAGCTTACAGAGGTAAAGTAAGACAAGCCTTCCATCTGCTGATCTATTTGCATGGCCAGCTCGCGGGTAGGTACTATTACCAAAGCTTTGCTCTTGCCAATCCCTTTATCGCGGATAAGGCGGTTCACTACCGGCAGTAAAAAAGCCGCTGTTTTGCCCGTTCCCGTCTGCGCTAAACCCAGCACATCTTTTCCTTCTATAACCGGCGGAATGGCTTTCTCCTGCACCGGCGTGGTTTCTTCAAACCCCATTGACTCAATACCTTCTAAAACTTCAGGCTCGAATCCTAATTCGTCAAATCTCAATCGCTATCTTTTTTAATATTTTGCACAAAGTTATGAATAATGAGTTCAGTTTGAAAGTTTGTAAGTTTTTAGGTTGTTAGATTCGTAGGTTTGTAAGTTTTAAGTTTTTAGGTTCGTAGGTTTGTAAGTTACTATGTTTTAATGGGTTTGCAATTGTTTAACGAGTTGGTAATGTTGTGTTTAAGTGCTTAAGTGTTTAGGTGTTTAGGTAAAAGATTTAGAATTTGAAATTTGAAATTTG
>JBNJGK010000059.1:0-17148 GCA_051747665.1 Bacteroidota bacterium
AAAGCACCAAATGATAAATTTCAAATTACAAATAAATACCAAAATCCAATATCAGAAATTCAAAACAATATAGTATATTATTGATTTCAAATGTTTTGAATTCTGACATTTTAAAATTGTAAAAAAAGTGCTTGGTTTATTAGGGTTAATACACAATCGGCAAAATGTGGCCACTTTAAAGCTTCATGGTTGTTTCGGTTAGTAAGTATTGTTTGTGAAAAACACAATCAATCTTTCAGGAATAGGGGTAATGAATATCCCAGATGTCTTTTTTATGAGGTTGTTTCCAAGCCTTTACCCGTCTACCTGAAGGAATTACTGCAAGAATGGTTTTCATCAGCAGGAAGCAGCCAAAGAAGATGATACTTGTTTTATTTTTCTGACGATAATATATTGAGATTGCATGTATTAATCAATATAAAACAAGCCTTATGAAAGCAAAAATTATGTCCCTCTTACTTGCGTTTATGGCTCCTGTAGTTGTCGCGCAGGACTATACGTTGTTTCACCCGGAGTACGAAAACACCTATGCAGATTTAGGTTATTACGACCACCGCGTTTTTAAAATCTCAGATTTTAGTGTAGCCGATGGTGACACGGTTTTTGAAACATATCATCAGCCGGGAGGATTAAACTGTGCTCAGCCAGACGGCCCCTCATGGCTGGGAAGTGAAATTATCAAAACGGCAGAGCACCAGACCCTCTTTAAAAATCTGCATGACCAGGAAATTATTTTCGAAAACCTGCAATTGTTGTCAGCCGGAGATAGCTGGACTTGCTGGCAAAGCGATATGTATTACGTAAAGGCCACCATCATGGATGTTACAGAAGAATCATTCCTGGATGTTACAGATTCAGTTAAAATCATTTCTTTTCAGAAATACAACAATGATGATGAATTGGTGAGTTCATTGGTTAATGATAAAATTGTGAAAGTAAGCAAGCATTACGGCATGACCCAAACCCTGCCCTGGATTATGTTTCCTGATATACCGCTTTACCCCGAACCAACCGGAAACACACCCACTTACCCTGAATCGGGCACTGAATACTGGATTTCGGGTTCAACCCAACTGAACGCCGGAATGAATAATCTTACTGCGCAGGAAATTTTTGATTTTAATATTGGTGATATTTTTCACATCCTTGAAGTGGATAGCAGGCTTTCTATTACTGGCGAAACGGATACAATTAAAACCATACTTCGGGTTATTGACAAGACAAATTATGAAGACAGTATTGCATATGAATATGAAAGGGAGCGTAACGAAAAATATCTTGAATTTGAAGGCGAGGGCGGGCCTATGGTTGATTCCGTGCTGATATATATTCATGATACAATTGAAAAATCCTATTTCCTTGACCCTTATCTTGACAAAGTTCCATTTGAAACGGCTTTTCAGTATCAGCAAGATTCATCGGAGGCTTTGGTTGTTTATCACCGCCTTAATCAAACAGACTATGGGCGGCGGGGCAAAAATACAGCCGCTTTTACAGGAGTACAGTGGATGTGGCATGAAGGCTCTGATTGTTTGGATGCCAATTATTTTGATGGATGTGGGCCGTATGACCGCTATTACGTCAGTAAGCTCGGAGGGCCTTACCATAACTGCGCAAGCTGGATTGACGGTACCGAAACCCTGAAAAGCCTGGTGTATTTTGAGCAAAATGGAGAGATATGGGGTGATCCCTTTGATAACCTGATTACTCATAATGACGGAGAACTGGCGAAAGAAAAATACGGCATCCGGGTGTACCCTAATCCGGCAAGTAATGAATTTATAGTTGAAGCAGAATTATCAGGGCAGGTTGATATTATGCTTTATAATGATATTGGGAATCCGGTTTATTCTGAAAAAATTGCGTCAGGTAAAAACTATATCGTTCCGGATGTAAACCCGGGTATTTATTTTTACCAGATATTGCAAAACAGCCAAACCATTCACTCTGGCAAGATATTGCTGAAATAGTTTTCGGATGTTGCCTTTTAATAAGCTATCCGTTTTCCACACCAAAAACAAAAAGCAACTTTTGGTATATCAAAAAATGGTAAAACATGCTATTTTTGTGAAAAACCAAGACCTATGAGAAAAAAACTGTATTCAGTCCTAATCGTAATGGCTATGTCATGGATATATGGCATTACGCTTCAGGCAAAAGATTTATCACCTGTGAGTAAGGAAACCCAAATGAAAGTAATCTCAGAACTTAAAGAGAAGTTTGGCAAAGAAGAGCTTTTCCGTATTGAGCGGGGCGTTGAGCGGGTAGCCACTTTATGGAGAGACCGCGATGGCTCTGAGAAGGACTTTCAGCGTTTTTGTATTGAAAATTTCGTTGCGGATGGCGATCAGGATCAAATGTTCAGCAAACTGTCGCGCAACCTGGAAGTGCTTTGGGGAAAATACCATGAGATGGAAGTGCTGCTGAAAGAGCCTTTACACTTGTCAGGACCTCCCATCACCAAAACGGATATGATTTTCGGAGGTTACAACCCAAGTGCGCATCTTACGGAAGACTTGTACCTGAACAAAGCTGCCTTTCTGGTGGGGCTGAACTTTCCGTTTTATTCCCTGGACGGAAAAGCGGAAAATGCCGGCAAATGGAGCCGGAAGGAATGGGCATACGCCCGCATGGGGGATTTGTTTACCTCACGTCTGCCGGCAGCACTCAATCAAGAGATTTCATCAACTCTAACAGAGGCTGACACCTACATCTCTGAGTATAACATCTACATGGGAATGCTTCAGAATATGAAAGGCGAAAAGCCTTTCCCGGAAGACCTGAAGCTGATTTCGCACTGGGGATTGCGCGATGAACTCAAATCGCAATATGCCAACAAGGAAAGTGGCCTTGAAAATCAGGATCTGATTTATACGGTGATGAAACGCATCATAGATCAAACCATCCCGAAAGTAGTGATCAATAAAGATGATCTTTTCTGGAATCCATATACCAATAAAGTAAGCCGCGGAGAGTCGGCATTTGAGGCCAAACGTGAACCCGATACGCGTTATGCTACTTTGCTGAAAAATTTCAGGGTAATGCAAAAAGCCGATGAGTATTACCCGAATTATGACAACTACATCCAACGTAAGTTTGAGCATGATTACGAAATCAGCCAGCAAGAAGTAGAGCAGCTTTTTGTGGATTTTGTCTCCTCACCGGTTATTCGCCGTGCCGGAAAGCTCATCGAAGAACGTCTGGGGCGAGACCTGAAACCCTGGGATATCTGGTACGACGGCTTTAAGGCTCGCAGCAACATTTCAGAAGCTGAACTGGATGCCATTGTAGAAGAGAAGTATCCCAACCCAAAAGCCCTTGAAGAAGATTTACCAAGAATGCTTATCGAGCTTGGATTTGCAGAAGATAAAGCGAATGATATTGCTTCTAAGATTGTGGTAGACCCTGCCCGCGGAGCGGGCCATGCATGGGGCGCCGAAATGCGATCTGATGTGGCCCACCTGCGTACCCGCATCAGCGAGGACGGAGCAGACTACAAAGGATACAACATTGCAGTGCATGAGTTTGGGCATAATGTGGAGCAAACCATTTCTTTATATGATGTGGATTATTACATGCTAAACGGCGTTCCCAATACAGCTTTCACGGAGGCGCTTGCATTTATCTTTCAGAAGCGTGATTTAGAACTTTTGGGCATGGACGAAACCAATCCCGACAAGGTGCACCTCAGCGCACTGGATAACCTCTGGTCGTCGTATGAGATTATGGGCGTTTCGCTGGTAGATATGCGGGTGTGGAAGTGGATGTATAATAACCCGGAAGCTACACCAAAAGAACTAAAGCAAGCCGTAATAAGCATCGCGAAGGATGTGTGGAATAGCTACTTTGCGGATGTTTTTGGCGAAAAAGACCAGCCGGTGCTGGCCATTTATTCGCATATGATTGATAATCCGCTTTACTTATCGGCCTATCCCTTAGGTCTGTTGATAGATTTTCAACTGGAGGAGCAATTAGAGAAAAACGATTTTGCTGAAGAAGTGCAAAGAATATACAAGCTGGGACGCGTTACGCCACAGCATTGGATGAAGCAGGCTGTAGGCAATAAAATATCTATACAACCTACCCTGCAGGCTGCTGAAAAAGCAATCAAAGCTTTGAAAGAGGAGTAATTTTTAAGAGCATAAAAAAAGGGAGCTAAACGGCTCCCTTTTTTATTATTGTTTATTCTCAAATTATTTGTTGATAATCACTTTCTGCGTATGAGTATGGTTTTCATACTTTATTTTCAGGAAGTACACACCATCCGCCAGGTGTTTCAGGTCTATATCCTGTTCAAAGGCCTGGTTCAGGCGAACTTCTTTCTCCGGCAGGATTTCCTTGCCGTTGCGGTCTATCACTTGCCAAACTACCGTTTGATTCTTTTCAGCTTCCAGGCGTAGTGTGAAAACACCTTTGTTCGGGTTAGGGAATACGGCATACGACACAGCATTTTCGTTTTCAGGGATGCTTGTGCAATCTTCAAACGTAATGTCTATGCTTTTTTCTGCAGTACATCCGTTTTCTCCGGTAACAGCGGCTGTGTATGTGGTAGTTCCGATACCTGCACTGGCTGAATCTACTGTGATTTCAGGTGTTTCTTCACCGGTTGGTTCCCAGAGATAGCCTGCTGCTCCTTCAGTTGTGACATCCAGCGCCACGTCCAGGTTATGACAAACCGTCGTATCAGCAGCCAAATCAAATTCTGGTACAGGAAGCGCGTCTATAGTAACGCTATCCGGCATCATAACTTTACATCCGTTAGCATCTGTTACAGACTGGATATGCATTGTGCCTGATTCAACAACAGCCATTTCATAGCTCATAACATCCGTTTCTGCAATAAGCGTATCGTTACCATCCATTACAACTTCATAGGGAGCAGTTCCGGATAGCTCCATTTCTAAAGTTGTCATATCATTCATACAGGCTTCAACATTATCGGCAACCATAGTAGCCGTTGGTGCGGGATGAATATTCAGGGTGATCGTATCAGAAGTAGCATCGCAGTTTGCGTTGCCTTCTGCTAAAAGAACGAGCTGAGCTGTTCCGTTGGCAATGTCCTGCTCGCCGGGATGATATACGGGATGCATTGCAGAGGAATCTGAAAAAGCGCCATCACCATCCGATATCCACTCAAGTTCACTATAATGTTCAGCATCAGCCATGTCCAGCATAATGCTGTCGTTTTGACAAACCTCGGCGGTTTCTGATTGAAGTGTCACTTCAGGCATTTCATAGAAGGATACCATAAGCGAAGAAGAAACGTTCTCAGTAGGACCTTCAACGTTCATGGTTAGTTCTACTTCTCCGTTATTGTAGTCTTCTTCAGAGGGCACGTAAATCGTTTCCAGCTCTTCAGGGCTTTCAAAAGTACCTGTTCCTGAAGTAGTCCACTCTACTTCATTCCACAATGTGGCTTCACCGGCAAGCGAAACGGTAGTGTTTATACATGTTTCGATGTCTGTACCTGCAAAAGCGGTAGTGCGCAGTGCAGCGGGAAACTCGATATAATCGATCCAGGCAGCATCTTCACCGCTCGATACAATACCGTCTTTTTCATAAGACCATGTTATCGTGTGTTCTCCTGCCATGATAGGATAAGAAACATATTGCCATTCTGTTTCTCCGGCCCATTGGTCAATCATCTCACCATCTATGTAAAAACGCAGGTAGTCGTAACTAGCTTCTGAAGAAGTTTTTACGTAAAATGAAATGCTATCGTTATTCAAAACGCCATAATTGATAGTTAGCTCAGAGCTCTGATCATCATCAATTTCTCCAGAACGCACGGCATAATCGCCTTCATAAACCTCTTCTTCCTCTGTGACTATTACCCACGGATGGTCTTCATCGTTTTCCCAGCCAAAGCTTGTAAAGTCTCCGGTTTCCCAGTCTTCTATGATGACACCGATTTTTACGGTAAAATCTTTGGCTACACTGTGTAGTTCAGAGTTAGCTTCAAAAGGCAGTATCACTGCACTTCCTTCCTGAGCTGCTTCTGAAACAGCAATATCAAAGGTAGCAGATGCCTCTTCTCCCGCTTCCAGTGTGCCTATATTCGATACAGAGTTGAGTATGCTGATATCGTCGCTGGCAGAGCTGAGGCTGGCAATAACCTGTTCTTCACTGTATGCTCCCGGGTTGGAAAGCGTTACAACCACCTGGCCCTCTTCACCTGGATCAAGGAAACCATTTCCATCGCCTTCGGTTTCAGTTACCGTCATGCCATCAATTTTCATGTCGGGGGCATTGGCTTCTACGCTGAAACCGCTGGTGAACGTGCTGTCATTAGCATCTACAGAGGTTAATACAAAGTTAACACCTTGTCCGTGCGGAATCTCCGGATCCACAGTAACGCCAAATGCGTCAGCTATTTCAACTACATCATCAGGATCAAAATCGCCAAAGTTTTCCGTACCATCATCAATGGTTACGTATGGTGATTCTGTAGTAAGCGTTACATTTACATCCTCGGCAGGTTCATCGCCGATGTTAGCCAGGGTTACCCCAAACATCAGGGATTCATCATAGTCAAACAGACCATTATCGTTTCCGGCTTCATCGTTGATTTCATGTTCTTCATAAACCACCCAGGGTTGGTTTGGAGGAGGGCCTGACAAGAATGGAGAAACGTATGACATCACAGTACCAGTTCTGTTGTCGGTCCATACCGGATAGGTCCAGCCGGCATAAGAGTCAATACCGAGGTAATCACCCATGTATCCGCCGGCAAGGCCTGGTATAGGAGAGGGTGTAGTAGCTACATCGCTTACGCGGAGGTCTTCCCAGCTTTCGCCACCATCTATGGAGGTGGATACAAATACTTCCACTTCAGTGCTTGAAACATTCCGGTCGTCATAATAAATCACACTTAAAGCGCCGGTTACCGGATCACAGGAAATCCAGGGGAAATAATGCTCATTCCCTTGTCCGGGTTCGTCCTGATTAACACGAATGGGATCTGACCATGTATCTCCGTCGTCTGTTGATTTAATCATGTAAATATCCATATCCGGGCCTTCGTTTTCACCCGGATACCCAATATTTGGCCAGGTAACATAAATGGTTCCCTGGTTTGAGCCGTTGCTGATATCCACATCCATGGTCGGGAATGCGTTTACACGCATGTTTTTTGATGTTTCGCTGTTACGGATGCCCCGGATATCGTCAATAATACGGAAAGTTTCCCAGGTATTGCCACCATCAAAAGATCGTGCCATACCAAGCGCATTTTCATCGGTAGGCCATGAGTCATAAATTGCCCAAATAGCATAAACCTCGCCGTTGGGTCCGGTGCCAATATTTACGCCCTGGTTATGACCTCCGGCGTTGACATCAGAGCTGATTTCAACCGGTTGTGTCCAGTTTAGCCCGCCGTCTTCTGATTTAACGATTTCGATTTCTTCATCATTAGATCCGCCAAATGCTGTCCAGGAGCTGTAGACATTGCCTTCGTGAGGGCTGGACGGGCTGTTGTCGATCCACAAATGGTTTTTATCCAGCAAGCTGTTAAAGCCTCCCGGAGCTTCACCAACCAATACAGAAGTCCAGCTTTCGCCATTGTCTTCAGAGTAAGCTACGCCCTGTCCTCCTGAGGAGTGGATAAAGCCGTTATACATTCGTCCGTCGAGGCTGATAGCTGCAGCAGGGTCTCCGCTGTTTTCCCCGCCGGTGCCTTCCAGGTTGCCATACCATGTTTCTCCACCGTCATCGGTTTTCAGGTCGTTAGCGCCATAAACACTACCATTGATGGTAGTGGAGTTGTTAGAGTTCAGCGCATGATCGCTGTCACTTGGGTCAACAAACACGCTGTTCTCACTTTGCGTGCTTTCCTGATCGGTTACGGGAACGTCAGGAGAGTCTTCCGAAACAACAGTGCGGCCATAGATCTTAGTAGAATAACGCCGTGGTTCGGGAACTTTAATGCGCGGTTGCACCGGGACTTTCTTTTCTTCGGCCATGCGGCGCCAATATCCCATGTTGTCTATCCGGTCGTCTACCTCATACTTTTCTGGCATGGGTACACCCGGATCATACATGCCTTTCTTTTTTTCCTGTGCCTCTGCGGCATAAGCAGCAAAAAGAAAAACAAAACTGATTAAAAGAGTTTTAAATTGCGTCATAATAAATTTTGCGTTAGTATATTAGTTTTAAACAATTGAGACTGAAAAATGATTATTCATCGAAAAATCGACGAAATGTATTAAAAAAATGCGTCAGAAACCGGAATTTCTCACATTTTATCATTTTGTTAACAGAATTAATTGATGTTATTGATTGCAATAACATCATAAAAACAAGACATTATAACTCTTAAAAGAGTTGGTTTTGACTTCTTAAAATGGCCGTGGCTAACTGAGCGTTTTCTCATAAGAAAGTACCCCAAGCTGTTTTATTCTGTGTTTTACAATAAAATCAATGTGCTTCCAGCCAGTTGTTTCCTGTGTTGAGGTCTACAACTACCGGCACTTTTAATTCCATGGCGTTTTTCATTTTTTCCTGCACCATTTTTGACACTGCATCTACCTCATCTTTGGGGACATCAAACACCAATTCATCGTGTACCTGCAATATCATCTTGGTTTTAAGTTTTTGCTGTTTCAAAGCTTCATAAATCCGGATCATGGCAATTTTAATCATATCTGCTGATGAACCCTGGATAGGCGCATTGATGGCATTTCGTTCGGCTACACCTCTCACTACTGAATTCCCGGAGTGGATATCGCGCAGGTATCGGCGGCGTTTCATCAATGTTTCTACATATCCGTGCTCTTTGGCAAAGTTGATGCTTTCATCCATGTATTTCTTCACGGCAGGATATTGCTCAAAATACGTTTTGATGATTTCAGCGGCTTCTTTCCGTGGAATCTCCAAGCGTTCAGAAAGCCCGAAAGCGGAGATGCCATAGATAATGCCAAAATTGGCTGTTTTGGCTTTGCGGCGCATGTCGCGCGTGACCTTATCCAACTCAACGCCATAAATGCGTGATGCGGTTGCCGCATGAATATCCAGTCCGTTGTTAAACGCTTCTACCAGGTTTTCATCCCCGCTAAGCGAAGCCATAATACGCAGTTCAATCTGCGAATAATCGGCGGCAAGCAAAACATGGTTCTCATCGCGCGGCACAAAGGCTTTGCGGATTTCCCTGCCGCGCTCCGTACGGATAGGAATGTTCTGAAGGTTAGGGTTGGTGGAGCTAAGCCGCCCGGTGGCTGTAACGGTTTGGTTATAGGAAGTGTGGATGCGGCCTGTTTTCGGGTTGATTAAGTCCGGAAGCGCATCCACGTAAGTAGATTTGAGCTTGGTAAGCTGGCGGTATTCCAGAATATCGCGGATAACCGGATGCTTGTCGGCCATTTTGCGCAAGACATCCTCGCTTGTAGAATACTGCTTGGTTTTGGTGAGCTTAGGCTTGTCGGTGACCTTGATTTTTTCATACAACACAATCCCAAGTTGTTTTGGCGAGCCGATGTTGAATTCCTCACCCGCTTGGTCGTAAATCTTTTGCTGGATTTGGGCAATGTCTTCAGCAAGCTTTCCGGATATTTCTTCAATAGCCTTCGTGTTGAGTTTTACTCCTGCCGCCTCCATATCGGCCAGCACCTCAACCAGCGGGAGTTCAATATCCTGGTAAAGGTTCATCACGTTGTTTTGCTTAAGTAATGGCTCAAACACCTTTTTGAGCTGCAAGGTGATATCAGCATCTTCGGCAGCATAGTCCTTGAGTTTTTCCGGATCAACCTGCCTGAGCGTCTTTTGATTTTTTCCTTTTTTCCCGGCAAGGCTTTCATAAGACACGGGTTTGTATTTCAGGTAGGTTTCGGCGAGGTAATCCATGCTGTGGCGTTGCTCCGGTTCAATCAGGTAGTGCGCCAGCATCGTGTCAAAATAAGGACCTTTCACTTCCGTGTGATACCATTTCAGGATGCTGTTGTCGAACTTCAGGTTTTGGCCTGTTTTAAGGATTTTCGGATGCGAAAAGAGCTCCTCAAATTCCTGCAGGATTTCCTGTGCTTCCTCACGTTTTTGAGGCAGCGGCACATAAAAAGCCTTGCCTTTTTCAGAGGCAAAAGCAATGCCGATAAGTTCTTCTGAGGTTACATCTAGTCCGGTGGTTTCCGTATCAAAGCAAAACTCATCTGCCTTCAGCAGCTTTTCTATCAGCTTTTGACGCTTTTCTTTTGTGTCGGTAAGCTGATAGTCATGTGGTGTATTTTCCAGGGTTTTATATTCGGTTTGCTCTTTGGCTTCCTCAACCTCTTCCTCATCCAAACCCGAAAATAAATCGGGCTGCTTACCACCGCTTTTTTTAACGTCTCCAAACAGCCTTTGGGTAAAGTTTTTGAATTCCAGGTCATCAAAAATGCTTTTCAGCTTGGTGATGTCAGGTTCGGACATTTGCAGTTCTTCCGGCTCAAAATCCACGGGAGCATCCACGATAATGGTGGCCAGTTGCTTCGACATCTTTGCCTGTTCAGCATGCTCTTGAATTTTTTTACGTAGCTTTTCCTTTTCAATTTTCTCAGGATGCGCTATCATCTCTTCAAGGTTGTCAAACTGCTGCAGCAGTTGGCTGGCGGTTTTTTCCCCGATTCCCGGCACACCGGGGATATTGTCGGAACTGTCGCCCCAAAGCCCCAGCATATCAATTACCTGTTCAGGAAAACGGATGTTGAATTTTTTCCTGACTTCCTCGATGCCGAGGATATCCACGCCGCTGCCCTTGTAGGAAGGCTTATACATGAAAATGTTTTCAGAAACCAATTGCCCGAAATCTTTGTCCGGTGTCATCATGTAGATTTTGAATCCTTCCTTTTCAGCTCTTTTAGCAAGAGTCCCGATGATGTCATCCGCCTCATAGCCTTCCTTTTCGATGATGGGAATATTAAATCCCTTGATGATTTCCTTGATGTAGGGAATGGAAAGGGCAATATCCTCCGGCAAGTCTTCGCGGTTGGCTTTATAGTCAGCATAATCGCCATGCCTGAGCGTAGGCGCATACGAATCGAAAGCCACGCCGATGTAGGTAGGGTTTTCGTTTTTCAGCACGTCGTAGAGTGTATTGGTAAATCCCAGAATGGCAGAAGTGTTCAGTCCTTTAGAGTTAATCCTGGGGTTGCGGTTCAGGGCAAAATAAGCCCGGTATATCAGCGCCATTGCATCCAGCAAAAAAAGCCTTTTTTCGTCTTTGCTCATGTTCGTTTTTTTATGGCATAAAAGTAGCAATCTGCGGCGAGGTAATGAAATTAACAGCGAATTAATTTGCGTAGCGAAATACTCAATAGGAATATTCTCGTTATCTTTATCATCATCAAATCATTTTTAAAAACTGTTTAAATATGTCTGATACTGCTCATAAAAAGATATTTGTCCTTGATACTTCCGTGATTTTGTATAACCATTCTTCCATTTTTAGTTTTGAAGATAATGACGTAGCAATTCCGATTACCGTACTGGAAGAACTGGATAATTTCAAAAAGGGTCATGATACCAAAAACTATGAAGCCCGGGAGTTTATCCGGATTTTAGATAAACTTTCAGAGAAAAATTCTTTACAGAACTGGGTTTCGCTTGGCGGGAAAAAGGGTAACTTAACCGTAATTATGCATGAGCATGACAACGGCAGCAACGCAGTAAAGATTTTTGGTTCTGACAAGTCAGATCACCGCATCATCAATGCAGCCTTAACGATGCAGGAGAAGTATCCGAAGGTACCTGTTGTTCTTGTAACTAAGGATATTAACCTGCGCATCAAGGCAAAATCATTAAAACTTGCATCTGAAGACTTTGAAACGGGCAAGGTGCAAAACATTGAAGGATTATATTCCGGAAAAGCACAGTTGGATAACGTGAATAAGCCGGTAATAGATGAGATTTACAAGGAGGGCCGGGCCGAAGCTTCTAAAGCCGGTATTGAAAACCCCATCCCAAACCATTATTATATTCTCCGAACCCCAACCAATCAATCTGTGCTTACGTGTTACAACCCGGAATTGCAGATGCTTGAACATGTGGAAAAACGAACTACGATGCGCATTACACCGCGCAATGCTGAGCAGGTTTTTGCCTTGCATGCCATTTTGAATCCGAATGTTAAACTGGTAACATTACAGGGCGTGGCCGGCACCGGAAAAACTTTGCTGGCGCTGGCAGGAGCGCTGGAGCAGAGAGCTGAATTTAAGCAGGTATATCTTGCACGGCCGATTGTGCCGCTTAGCAACAAGGATATCGGCTTTTTACCGGGCGATGCCAAAGAGAAAATCGGACCTTACATGGAGCCGCTGTATGATAACCTAAAATTTATCAAAAACCAGTTTTCGGAAAATGATCCGATGTATAAAAAAATCGATGACCTCCTCGAGACTGAAAAGCTGCTGATTTCTCCGTTAGCTTATATCCGGGGCAGGAGTTTATCAAATATTATTTTTATTGTGGATGAAGCGCAGAACCTGACGCCTCATGAGGTGAAAACCATCATCACACGGGCGGGCGACAACACGAAAATCATTTTTACGGGCGATATTTACCAGATAGACACGCCTTATCTGGATTCTCAGAGCAATGGTTTGTCATACCTGATAGATAAAATCAAGCACCACCCTATTTTTGCTCACGTAAGGCTGGAAAAAGGAGAGCGTTCTGAGCTGGCGAACCTGGCCAATGATATGTTGTAATTCGATTATGCGGAATTGTTTCGAATTACAAATTCGCAAAAGATAAGAAGCGGAATTGCAAATTCTGCTTAACTAATGATTTATGAATTCGATTATTTTTAGAATGGATAATGATTGAAGAACGTTCGGCGTCATTTGCAATGGCGCCGGATTGATTTCAGGCAATTTGCAATTGCCGCTGTTTCCTGTAGCGCTATTGATGCATCATGATTCGAATTGCAAATCCTTTCCAAAAAAACACATACACAAAACAGTACAGCTCAAAGAAAAATTCTGTAATTTCGGCATCACTAAACACAAAACTAAAAATAATGAATATGAAAAAATTTGCTTTACTGCTGGCAGGAGTGGGGTTTTTATTCAACACTTATGCACAGGAAGAAGAGAAGAAAACCGGGTATGAATTTACAGATGAGGTAACTACAGAAATTTCTCCTATTGAAAATCAGTTTCGTTCGGGTACGTGCTGGAGCTTTTCCGGGCTTTCGTTTTTTGAGTCGGAATTGCTGCGTGAAGGAAAGCCATATGTAAATCTGTCGGAAATGTGGATCGTTCGCAAGGCCTATGAAGACAAAGCCAAGCGTTATGTGCGGATGCATGGCAAGATGAACTTCGGGGCAGGCGGTGCCATTAACGACAATACCGAAGTGCTGGAAAATTACGGCCTGGTGCCGGAGTCGGCTTTCGGCGGACTGGAATATGGCACGGAAAAGCACATCCATGGCGAGCTGGACAAAGTGTTGAAGGAATATGTAGACGGTGTAATCGAAAATAAAAACCGCAAGCTGTCTACAGCATGGTTCGACGGATACAATGGTATCCTGGATGCTTATCTCGGCGAAGTTCCCGAAACGTTTACTTACGAGGGTGAAGAATATACGCCTGAAAGTTTTGCTTCTGATTTTCTGGAGTTGGATGCCGATGATTACATGATGTTTTCTTCATATACCCATCATCCTTTTCATGAACAGTTCATTATCGAAGTACCGGACAACTGGAGCTGGGGACATGTTTGGAATGTAACGATCAATGAGATGGTGGATATGTTCGATTATGCCCTGGAAAATGGCTATTCCATAGCCTGGGCTGCCGATGTGAGTGAAAAGGGTTTTTCATGGAAAAATGGTGTGGCGGTAGTTCCGGATCTGGAGCTCGATAATGCACAAGATACGGAAATGGATAAATGGGCTGATCTCTCTGAGGAGGAGCGCCAGAAAGCGATGCTTTCTTTTGAAGAGCCCGTGCCTGAAAAGGAAATCACGCAAGAGATGCGCCAGGAGGCTTTTGATACCTACCAAACCACCGACGACCACGGCATGCAAATCGTAGGCATAGCCAAAGACCAGAATGGCAATAAATTTTATAAGGTAAAAAATTCATGGGGTAAAAAAGACCACATTTACGACGGGTATTTTTATGCCTCCGAAGCCTACATCAAATACAAAACCATGTCGTTTATGACCCACAAAAATGGTGTTCCGAAGAAGATTATGAAGAAGCTGAAATAGGTTTCATTAGTGGATAATAAGAAGGAGAATGCGAAGCCCGAAAAGGTTTTCATTCTCCTTTTTTCATGCTAATACCCATGCCTATTCTGATGGCGCCCTTCCAGGGCTATTAAGGTGTTTAGCGCAACCCTTGACATAGGGCTTCACCTTTACCCCGTGAAATCTTTTTATCCCACTTAAATGACACCTTTTCATTAATTTTATGGTCTGAAATATACTGGCTTTGCCATTTGATATGGATTTAAACAAAATCATTATGAAACGATTTTTACCGGCCTCTCTGATAACTGTAGCTATTATACTTGGGATTTTTACTTTTCAGAAACTTCAAAATCCGCATGCGGAATACGAAAATTATCTCCTTGCAGAGTGGGCTGCTATTGACCCCGGTTTGGCTCACAACCCGGATTCTGCCCCTAAACTCGATCGTCCTGATATGGCTGCCCTGCAGGATTACTATCAGGTTATCGATCCACAGCAAAAACGCATCCCTGCTGAG
This sequence comes from Bacteroidota bacterium, assembly GCA_051747665.1. Lineage (GTDB taxonomy): Bacteria > Bacteroidota > Bacteroidia > Bacteroidales > JAIPAH01 > JAIPAH01. The sequence goes on from JBNJGK010000059.1 coordinate 14,682, forward strand.
CGCCTTCGGCAGGCCCGCCAAACAGCTAATTATCTTAAGCAGCGTAAGCGCGGCATTTCTGAAGGTCCGCAATGGGAAAATATCTCTTCTGACATGGGTGGTCGCACCCGGACTTTAATGTGGGACCCCAACGCAGAATCCGGAAACAAAGTCTGGGCCGGAGCTGTAACCGGTGGATTGTGGTATAACAACGATATTACCGATCCGGAATCGGAGTGGCAGACCGTCAGTGATGTGTGGCCGAACCTCTCTGTAAGCAGCATTGCTTATGACCCCAATGACAGTCAAACGCTCTATGCCGGAACCGGAGAGCTCGAAACGGCGGTGATTACGTATCGCGAATCCTCCACAAAAGGCGTGGGAATCTGGAAAAGTGAAGATGGGGGTGAGTCCTGGTATTTGCTGCCTTCCACAGAAGACTTTGCTTACGTTTCGGATATTGTTGTGAAAGATGCCGGAATGAGCCAAAGCATAGTTTTTGCAGGCGTCGGCTCTGGAACCTATAAAGGGGAGGAGCATTACAGCATGCCCACCGACGGACTCTATCGCTCTTCCGATGGCGGATCAGGCTGGGAACAGGTCCTGCCCGAAATTGAAGGCGACTCGCTGCCCTATACCCCGAATGATATTGAAGTAGATGCCGACGGCGACATTTATGTAGGAACACTCCCCAACATCAACGGAAATGGTGGAGCAACTATTCTTACATCGAAACATGGAGACCCTGGCACCTGGAATGTGTATGACGATATCCGCGAGGAAATAGAAAACGACAGCCAATATCCCTTGCCGGGACGGGTGGCATTAGCTGCGGCTCCATCAACCAACAGCACAGTGTATGCGGTTTTAGCTGCAGGATATACCAGTGGGTTTGGGTATTATTACGGAAGATATTTCCTTCGCTCAGACAATAACGGCGACGACTGGTATGACGTTGACTTGCCTACAAGCAGTGGCGACTGGGCTAACCTGGCCTGGCATGCCCTGACAATCGGCGTTGACCCGAATGATCCTGACAATCTTTATGCCGGCGGCCTGGACCAATATCATTCGCTTAACGGCGGTGATTCCTGGTATAAAGTCTCGGATTGGGCTCTGATGTACTATGGGGGCGGTGATGAATACATCCACGCCGATCAGCATGCCGTAGCTTTTAAACCCGGATCATCAGAGGAAGTGGTTTTTGCTTCGGATGGGGGTGTGTTTTATACGGATAATGGATCAACGGGCTACCCGGATTTCCAGGAAAGAAACCATGGCTTTAGTACGCTGCAGTTCTATGCCGGCGATATTCACCCGGAGGCAGGTGTAGAGCAATACATTGGCGGACTCCAGGATAACGGATGTTTGTATTATCAGGGAGAGGACCTGGATATCAATGATATGGTTAGCGGAGGCGATGGCGCATTTACATTTTTTGATAAAAACAATGGGGATGTATTCATCACATCTACTTATTATAACCGCTACTATATTTTTGATAACGGAAGCCAGATAAACCAGGTAGGTATCAACAGCGGTACGTTCGTGTGTCCGGCAGATTATTATGATGGTATTCTTTATGCCAATGCGTGTGATTTCTTTGGCAATGATGCGGATGAGCTGATGCGGATAAAAGATCTTCCTTATGGCGCTCAAACCGGGTTTGAGGATATGAATACCGGAACAGAGGTGCCTTTTACAGCCGTTACAACTTCCCTGCACGAGGAAAACATGGTGTATTTCGGCAGCCAGTCGGGCCGCTTGTTCCGGGGTACCTACATGCACATAACGCCTGCTGTGGAAGAAATTACTGGAAATGATTTTCCTGTAGGCACCATTTCCTCGATTGCAGAAGGAAACTCTCCCGACACATTGCTGGTAACCTTTTCCAACTATGGCGTAAGCTCGGTATGGCGCTCCTTTGATGCCGGCGAAACCTGGACGAATGTTGAGGGTAACCTTCCGGATATGCCGGTGCGCTGGGCTGTTTTTCATCCCGAAAATAACGAGCAGGCGTTGTTGGCTACTGAGCTGGGCGTTTGGGAAACCAATCATTTGCATCTGGAAGAGGTGGAATGGCAACCTTCAGGTGATGGGCTGCCCGCTGTGCGTACAGACATGCTAAAGGTTCGCCCGGCCGATAATGCCGTGCTGGCCGCTACACATGGCAGAGGGTTGTTTACAGCCGAATATCCTGTGAATACCTTCCCCACCGGAAACGACAGCCAAATTGAACAGAAGCTGAAAGTGTATCCCAATCCCACAAGCGATTGGATTACTATCGAAAACGCCGGAAAATATCAACAAGCGATACTAAAAAATATGCAAGGCCAAACCATGATGCAGCAATCCGTTAACCCGGGCAACGACTCATTCACCATCCGGCTTGACCGCAAAAACATCCCACAAGGGCAGTATATTTTAGTTCTACGCTCCGGAAATGTGAGCCACAGCGAGAAAATAATTGTTTTTTAGGGTTTTTATT
>JBNJGK010000060.1:0-16989 GCA_051747665.1 Bacteroidota bacterium
AAACTTAGAAACATCCCAACTCCACTCCCTCAGAGCTGCAGAATCAACACTTTCTTTTCTCCGTCGCGCATCACATCCACAGAAACGCGCTGTCCGGATTCCAGGTTTTGCAGGCGATGCATATATTCATAGATATCGCCTACGGGTTTTCCGTCTATAGCCACAATCACGTCGCCTTTTTGCATTCCGCCGCCGGCAGCAGGGCCTCCGTCGCGAACTCCGTCAACTGCCATTCCCTTTTCTGATTTCCCGGCATAGTCGGGAATAATGCCAAAGGTGACCTTCAGGCGGGTGCGCTGATGTCCGCGGGTTTGCTCTCCTGATTTTTGAAATGTCAGCGCTTCGGTTTGCATCAGCTCAACAATCACATCATAACTAAAATCCAGCACATCTTTCTGCCCCGGGTAGTTTAATTTATGAGCATCATCGCGTGGCGTGTGGTAATCGTCGTGTGCTCCGGTAGAAAAGAAAAGCACGGGGACATCCTCCGCATAAAAGGCCGCATGGTCTGAAGGCCCGTAACCATCTTTTGTCATCTGTAGTGAAAAAGGGTAATTCCCCTCTAATGTGCTAAGCAAAGGTTCAAATTCCTGTGCCGTACCCACACCTCCTACAGAAACATGGCTGCTCTCTTCGCTCAGGCGCCCAATCATATCAAAATTCAGCATGGCTGTGATGTTTTCTGCCGGAAACAGGGGATTCTGCGTGAAATATTTTGAGCCCAGCAAGCCCATTTCTTCGGCCGCAAAGGCTATAAAAACCACATTTTGATTCAGCTTATCGCGATGGGTCTGCAGTTTTCCGGCCAGCTCAATCATGCCGGCTACTCCGGATGCATTATCATCTGCGCCGTTGTGAACGGCTATCGTATCGGGCATGCGGCTCCCTGAAGAAGGGCCTCCCATACCCAGGTGGTCATAGTGCGCTCCAATCACCAGATAACGATCGCTATCCGGATTTTCGATCATGCCCATCACATTTTGTGTTTGAGCTTTCTCTGTGATAACATCCGCAGTAGCTGAAACTTTTTTATTCACCTTGAAACTTGCCGGCTGCATTTTTCTGCGCATAGTTTTTTCCAAATCAGTGACATTCTTCCCTGATCCACTCAAAAGCTGATTAGCCGTATTCCGGGTGATAATCATCACGGGAATATCCACTTTAGAAGCCGTTTTATCGTAAAACATCCCCGGAAGGGTATCTTCTTCTTCAACTCCGGGCGGCGCTACAAATAAAACACCTGCGGCACCATGGTCTTCAGCATTTACCACTTTGCTGCGCTCCATACTGTAAGGAATGAAAAAGCTGTTCATGCTGTCGGGCTCCGGATCGCCCCGAAAGGCCATCACCCATTTGTCTTCAACATCTACCCCCTCATAATCATGCCAGGTTATCGTATCCGTACTGATATCAAATCCATAACCGGCAAAAACCACCTCTGCAGTAAGCGATTTATTTGCCGAGAAAGACATCGGTATAAAATCAGACTCCACCTGTGCATCATAATCGTCAAACTCTAAACGGTTTTGCGGTCCGGGTTTTACATCATTAACCACTTGCATAGCCTGGTATCCATTATCAGCAGGAAGAGTGAGGTTATAATCCTGAAATTGGTTACGAATATACTCTGCCGCCACTTTACCTCCGGGCGTTCCGGGCTTTCGGCCTTTCAAGGCATCCGATGCCAGGAAATCAACATGCGTTTTCAGCTCCGCTGCCGTAATATCCGGATTTGGCTGCTGGCCGGAAACAAGGTTTGCTGATAACAGAGCAGCAAATAGTAAGGTTAAAATCTTCTTATGTATCATGGATATATTATTTTTTATGATTGTTTACGAAATCTTTTTCACCACATGCATCATGCTCAAACTGAAGCGTAACATGGTCTATCCCGAATTTTTCATTCAGCATATTTTCAATTTCTTCCTGCATCTTAGTGGATTCGGAAACTTTAATATCTTCTTCGAGGTCTACATGCGCCTCAAAATGAAATTGTTGCTCATTGAGCGCCCAGGTATGAACATGATGAATGTTTTTGATGCCGGGCATTTTTTCAATGGCTTTTTTCACTTTGGTAAGGCTCAGCGATTTTGGGGTTCCCTGCATCAGGATATCCATGGTTTCTTTAACGATAGAAACCGCTTCTTTCAGAATGTAAACCCCGATGATGATAGTGACCAGCGGATCTATCCAGTGCAACTCATAGAAATAGATAAGCAGTCCACCGCCAATCACGGCAACCGAAGAAAGCGTATCGCCGATAAGATGCAAATAGGCTGCTTTGATGTTGAGGTTATGAGCCGAATCCTTGTGCAGGATCAACACCGATATAACATTGGCTAACAAGCCAATTACTGCTACAATCAACATCACGGTTCCATCCACTTCCTGTGGGTTAAAAAAGCGCTTGAATGCTTCTACAAAAAGATATACTGAAATGCCGACCAGCACCATTGAATTGATAAACGCACTTAAAATTTCCATGCGTTTAAATCCGAATGTTTTCTGATGGGTAGCATCTTTTTTCCCGATGCGGTTAGCCACATAGGCAAATAGCAGCGCCAGCCCGTCGCCCAGATTATGCAACGCATCCGAGAGCAACGAAAGGCTGTTAGCCAGAAGTCCGCCAACAACCTCTGCAATAGCGATGGTAATATTGAGCCATACGCTGATTTGCAGATTTTTCGTATTTAACTGATGTTCCTGGTGTTTAGCCATCTTAGAATGAGCCATTTTAGGACCACAACTTTTTATAAAACAGACACGACATGAAATATGGTGTACTCTTCATACCCATACATTTGAACTTTGATTTTGTTTCTGAAAACAATCAATTTGTCTGAAAGCAGACAGTTTTTTAGCATGAACGATATTACCTTTATCACAAAAATATAAAACAGTCAGTTTATTGTATGCATAAAAAATATATGATTTTGATAAGAAAAATTAAGCTGGTAGCCTTTTTGTTAAAAATACATTGGTTTATTTTACTGATGATACTTTTAGCCGTATCGTGCACCGAAGACGATCCCCTGCCAAACCAAGGGAACAATGACGGATCAGGAGGCGGAGCATGGGCCGTGCCCCGTGAGGCCGTTATCAATGACACATCGGCATTTGACCGCATTCCTTCTATAGACTCACCCCGGTTTATGCCGGCAAAAGAAGTACAGGATTTACTGGATGACTCAAAAGTACTTGTTTACAAAAAAGGTATTACAGTAAAGATTTATCCCCACGGGCCTTTATCGTCTCATGAAATTGTAAACGATGAAACCGCCGGCACTTCCCATGCAGTTACCTTTTGCCCTATAACCGCCAGCGGGGTAAACTGGAACCGTAAAATAGATGGCCGCGTGACGACTTTTGGTGTATCAGGAATGTTGTACTTATCCAACTTAATGCCTTATGACCGGGAAACACGCAGCATATGGTCGCAAATGCTTTTGATGGGCGTGCATGGTAAACACATCCGAAAAAAGCCTGAAATGCTGCCTTTACTGGAAACCACCTGGAAAACAGCCAGGGAAATGTTTCCGAATTCACTGGTATTGAAGACATCAGACAGCACAGTATGTGAAGAATGCCAACCAAAAGACGGAGTTCCGTCAGGAGGAAAACGGTTCTACGGCATTCCTGGAATAAAGCAAACTTACTTAATCAGTTATGAATCTTTTCAGGAAGAATTTTCGGTTCTGAAAAAGCATTTTAATAACCGGACACACTTGATTGCCGGCAGCAAGCAAAAACACCTTATTTCTGTGTTTGCTTTAGATGCCCCATTTGACGATTATCAGTATGAGATTTCTGAGAATGGACACAGCACAATTTTTAAAGATAATCAAGGGAACCATTATAATGCCTTTGGCGAAATCATTTCCGGTCCGGATAAGGGTAAAGCTTTAAATCCTGCCCAGGGTTATGCAGCCAAATACTTTGCCTGGAAGGATTTTTATCCGGATCACGTTTTTGTGGAGCCATAAAGGATAGGAAAAAAGGATATCTGACTAAGAATAGTCCGGTTTGCATTGGTTTTGGGATCACCACATAACACCTGCCGTATTTTTATTTAGACGATCTCTAAATTTATCTAAAAGTGTTAAGATAATTCCAAGCAAGAAGAAAAAGATTAATTTTGCATGTGAACAAACGTTCTAAAAAATATAAGTTTTAATTTTAAATTGAGAATTACTATGGCTTACGTAATAACTGAAGATTGTACAGCTTGTGGAAGTTGCATTGACGAATGTCCTGTTGACGCAATTTCAGAGGGCGATATTTATACAATAGATCCGGAACTTTGCACTGATTGTGGTGCTTGCGCGGATGTATGCCCCGTAGAAGCTATTCATCCCGAATAAAACCGGATGATATAAAAACACTGGGTTGCCTGAAAAGGCAACCCTTTTTTATTTGAATTCCTTCTTGAGTTGTTGCACCCATTTTTTGATACGTTCCGCTGATTTATCGGGTTGGACATCCACATCCAACACTAACCCTACAAATTTCCCATCTCTTTCAGCTTTTGAGGTTTCATATTCATAGCCATCCGTGGGCCAGTTTCCACCTACAATTTTAGCTCCTTTTTCTTTCATCTTATCATAGAGTTCTCCTAGCGAATTCACAAAAGCAAACGGATACGCTTCCTGGTCGCCAAGGCCAAATAAGGCTACTTTTTTGCCTTTCAAGTCCACCTCATCCAGAACCTCAAAAAATTCATCCATATCATCCTGAATTTCACCGGCTCCCCAGGTAGAACCACCAATAATCAGATAGTCATACTTTTCCACAGTGCTTTTGTCAGAGTCAGTAACATGGATCACATCCGCATTATCGCTCCCGAACTCCTCTTGTATATCCATAGCGGCAGCTTCGGTATTGCCCATGGCTGAGGCATAAAAAATTCCAATCTTGCTCATATTGTCCGTATTAAATCGATATTATTTACATTCTGTTAACAACCAGTAATGCGATGTGTTCACGCAAAACAATCACTTTAGCGCAATAATTGCATGTATTCAAAAGCAGGATATCCCTTTCTACCGGTTTCATCGTAAAAATCTGTGAACCTCAGCTTATAATAATCTTCACTTTTCTGAACCCGCAGCAAGTAAATATTGGTGTCCGGAATTACATACGAAACATCTCCGCTTTCCACATCACCGGTAAGTTCTTTCCAGTCATATCCTATCACATCAGCATAAGGAAACCAGGTTACTGTATCCGCATCTGCTAAAGAAACATTTTCGAAAGAACGCGATAGTCGCGCTGAGGCTATTCGGGGTCTGTTTGTGAGCGCCCCCACTACAAGATACGGGTAAGGCTCTCCTTCAGCAAACAGGGTCTTGGTGTACTGGGTAAACCACAAATCCCACTCTTCCGGCTCGGTAAAGGCAATTTTTCCGCCGTCATCAAAAGACCACATGATTCTTCCCTCCATAGCATTTTTCGCAACCTCCACAGTATGTTCATTACTGCCATCGAGGTTGGCAAAGCGAATTGTGTAAACATCTTGTTCGGGCATAGAAAAGACCACTTTTTTATATCCGAGTGCGCTTCCGTTCTCATCAATTCCCCTGTTTATCACGTAAACCATGCTTTCTTTGCTCCACCATGCACCAATAGCAGTACTGTCAGCGCTGCCCGAGGGATCGTCAAAACTCATAGAAATACCGGCAGATGATGTTAGCTCATCAAATGAGTTTTCTGTTGAGCCGGCTTCCATAAAGTTGGCCGTATTCAACCATATTGTTTGCCCCTGATCGGTATTCTCAAAAGCCAAATCCCACTCATGCTTATCATTTTCATGGACAATACGATTTTCACTCAAATCATAATAAAACTGCCTGGAATAGCTTTCTGTCATGGGAATCGTCTCAAGCAAAACTTCTTCCGGAATGGATGTTACCGGGTAGGTTTCGTCTTCTTCCACATCTTTCATGCAGGCATTCAGCATAAACGCTCCGGATAAAATGAAAATGACTCTTTTTAACATATCAGAAATTATAAGTTATATCCACAAAAAAGGTTCTTCCCCAGGCTACAGAACGGCTGCTTCCTCCTGAAGTATGCACTCCCCCTCCCGTGCCTGTGGTTCGTATATTATTCACATCAAAAAGGTTTTTTGCGCCGGCAACGAGTTTAAGTCTGCCATCTAAAAAATCCTGGCTAAAAGTTACGTCCAGCATATGATAATCGTTTTCACGATATGTTACATATTCATCATCAAAATTGATGCGATGACGTTCCAGTTCTCCGTTGTATTTGTAATTAAAAGAAGCTTGTGTGCCAAAGGAAGTAAATACATAACGCATCTGCAGGACATACTCCGGAGTAAAAACAAAATCTTGTTTTTCCGTTGCATCCGTAAACCGGTTTAAGATTCCGACATTAGAATATCCGGCTGTAAAAAATACCTTGCGCCGATGCTCGTAATGAAACTTTATTCTGAACCCTAAAGTTTTATAAATATTAAAGTTGTCATACGTATAGTACAAAGCCGTATCAACCTGAGAGCCCAAGTTCTGCAATTCTGTTCGCTCTATCAGCCCTATCCGGTTGTCAATGGCATTATAGAAAAACCCCGGTTCAATCTTATAGCCAAAGGTTTCGCGGTCTGATTTAAAAACCAACCCACTCTGGAGGTTGTCAGAACGCTCTGCTCCCAGGTTTTGATTACCACGGATATCATGATTCAGGTCTTTAAAATCAAGATACAACTCCTTGATAGATGGCGCCCTGAAACCCTTTCCGTAAGAAGCTCTCCAAACAATCCCATCCGCCACATCATATTTAATATTTACAGAAGGCGTAACAGGCGGATCATATACTGAGTTATAGGCTATGCGGCCACCGGCTTGCATCAGGAAATCATCCCAGACGTTATATTTTACGCTGGCAAAAAGCGCCACATTGCTTATTGCTTTTTCGTTGCTTTCAATTTTAGAACCCGCAGCATCTTCAAAAGTGGCTTCATATCCAAGCTGATATTTGAAGCGCGTATCCCGGTTGCGATATCGGCTTAGCGTTCCCCGAAACTGCCAGGCGTTGGAACTTATTGTATCGGCGTCATCCTCATTTGCGGATAGCTGTGACGAGCCGGTATACAGGTTTTTAATGCGCATTTCCTTCTCACGCCTGTAATGCGAATAGGCGAAACTCAAGTCGATATAACTGTTTTCTCCCATCATCCCGGTAAGGAAAGCTTTTTGCCCGGCCCTTAGCGTATTGTAATAGCCGTCTTTTCCCCGGTAATAGTAATGATTCTCAGCCGTATCCGTGGCTAAGGACGGACTGCCCTTGTCTAAAACTGTTTCGTAAAAAAAGTCGGTACTGGTTCGAAGTGTAAGCCTGTTAATCTGACGTTTGTACTTCAGGTCGGCAAACCACTGCTCTTTGGGTTTCCATTCCTGCCTGCGTCCTGTATCTATGACGCTGTAGCCATCAAAAAAGTTTCTTCCGGCTGAAAGTCTCCACTGACCTTTTTCTCCGGCCCGGGTAATTTCAGCATCTGCATTGTAACGCCCTACAGACTCGTAGAACGTACTGACAGATGCACTAACACCTTCTTCAGCCCGGTCTTTTGTAATAATGTTTATGGCCCCCGCAAGCGCATTGGTTCCGTAATTTACTGACATTGGACCCTCTACAATTTCTATACGCTCCACATTATTAAGATTTATCTGGCTCAGATCAAGATTGCCATTCATCCGTCCAATTACCGGAACCCCATCAATCAAAATTTTAACATTTTCTCCACTCACACCTTGCAGGCTCAGGCTGCTGCCCAAAACATTATCCTGCCCGATTTTAAAGTTTAACTCTGTGGATAAAATTTCCTGCAGGTTGTTGGATGCCGTACTTTTTATCTCTGCATTATCAAGCACATTGATTTTATAGACAGACCGATCGGAGCGCTCCGGGGTGTATTGTCCGGTAACGACTACCTCTTCCATATTAAAAGCTTTGGGGACCAAAAAATAACGTTTTTGCGCCGCCGGGTTTATAGTGTCATGAACATCTTCATAGCCAACATAAGAAAGACGCAGAACTGCTTTTTGGTCCAACTGAAAACCCGCTTTGCCTTTATCGTCTGTAACAAGATATTTTTCATAATCCTGCTGCAAACCATGCAACCGGACATGAACATAAGGCACGGGCTGCCCGGTTTCATGGTCCAAAACTTCAATAGTAGCTTGCTGGCCCCATCCTGAAAATGAAGCCAGCAAAAAACCCATCAATACCAAAAACGTTTTCCGGATAAAAATTAACATGAATCCTTTTACCTGACGGAAACTTTTTGTGAAATTACATTCTGACCTGCTCTAACGCGGAGAACGTATACGCCTTTATGAAGCCCCGAAACATCTGTGCGATAGTTTTGGTCTGTTAGTTTTCCTGACTTCACCAACTGACCGGTGATATCATACAGCCACACTTGCGCATCGTCTATCCCGGGTAATTCTACATTCAGAAATGTAGTTGCCGGATTGGGGTAAACTTTTAACATATCTTCTTCAGCGCCTGCTAACTCTTCAACATCAGTAGCAGACATCTGTTCCTTTTCAAAAACCACTTTGCCGGTGCTGCTCCCTTCAAAAGCAGTAAAACGCAATTTATAGATGTTTCCTGCCTGAGATTCGATGAAATATACCAAGGAATCATCTACGGTGTAAGTAAATGAACCCATATCAAATTCTTTCCAGTCATAACCAATAACGGTTTTTGCTGTATCGAAGTCAGCAGTTTGCCAATCAGTAAAGTCCGGTGAAACAGGTGCATATTCGGCTACTGGCGTGTTCAGGTTACTGATTACTCCTGCCACGATGTAAGGAGTTTCTCCATTGATCATTGAAACGTAACGGCTGAAAACAATATCCCATTCAGACTTTTTGGGTTCGCGGTCAATCACTTCATCATCTGCTATAGAATAGTAAACATGATGTTTTTCCGTGTAAGGATTTACATCCAGCTCAACCTCTGCTTCATTCGATCCGTCAAGGTCTGCATGCCTGAAATAATAGGTATTTTGAGTAGATACTTTTTGCTCAATCCATACTTTTTTAAAAGTACCATCAGTAAGCTTAAGCACAAAAAGAGAATCTCCGGTAACGTTGTGGGTAGTCATATCATAAGTGCCCCATCCGTAATCGGGGTGCCCCAGGGCATGCCTTTCAAAAGCGCTAATGCTCCAGTCATTTTCATGATTATACATTCCCGGCCATTGCGAAAACCCGGCCGTATCCACAGATGCCCAATCTGCTGTATCCCCGTTTGGATATGTCTTCAAAACCGCTCCGTTTCCATCATTAATAAAAATGGCAGAGCTAAAGGCCTCTGTCCTGAATGCAATATCCCACTCCTGCGCATCTTCCATAGAAAACATTCCATCATCCATAGAATAATACACATCATTTTCGTAGCCGGAACCCATATAAACAGAATCTGTTACCTGGCTTTCAGAAGTGAATGAAAACAGCATCATATTTATTAGTAGTAAAGTAAAATATCTCATTTGATAAAAATTTGATGATTATTTAATTGAATTCTCTTTTTACAGACAAGTTTTTGAATCGTAATGCCCCAAATAACTTGCATAGCCTGATATAGCCTATGAAGAAAAACCGAATCATAAAACGGTCAGTAAATATGGCAATAGTTAAAATCCTCTTCTGTAAATAACATGGCTTTAAACAGAGAAGAAATAAAAGAGTTTAACCTTCATTCAGACTGTTCACCGGATGTAAAAACTGCCTGTCAGGTGTTACTTCCCGACATTCAGGAAGTAACAAAGATTGCCTTTTGTTGGGATGTGTCATATTTATAGCAATTTTATTTTTATTTAGATTAAGTCTACATAATATATTCAAAAAAGAGCAGGAATAGTACGAAAATAATTCGCGCACTATTATCCTGCTGAGTTTGGCTTACTGAATAACTCTATTTTATCCTTTTAGCTTCAGACCGAAATAAAACATACGCGGCAAAGCTGGTCCATACATATAACCGGCATCTCTGTTTATACCGGAGTCAAAATCTGACTGATATTCATTCAGAATGTTTTTTACACCACCAAAGAGCTCAACAAAGCTGGTCTTAACAGGTACACTATAATGCAGGCGCACACCCAGGTCAAAAAAGTCGGGACTTTCCTCAATGATAGTGTACTCTGTATCCGGGTTTATCAGGTGTGGAACCTCCATTTTACCGGTATAAGTTCCATTCAGGGTAAATCCCCATTCATTTCGGGAATAATTCCATACAAAATATCCGTAATTATCAGGTGTTCTGAGTATATTTTTGGTTTCGGTTATTCCGCTTCCGTCTTCAGCTTCCCACAGCGTTTCCATTTCTTTGTTTTTAGAGCGCTGAAGCGTCCACCCAATTGTAAAATCAGAGTTTTCTGATGAAGCAAGTTTACCCTCAATGTTTACGCCGTAAACCTCCGCTCCGCTTCCGTTTGTGCGGTATAGCTCGGCATTCCCCTGGCTATTCACCTGAATTTCCTTCACAAATTGATCATTCAAGTTAGTATAAAAACCCTCAAGCAAGATGTAGCTCTGCCATTTACCTATCAAGCCTGAATTATCAATAGAAAGGCTGTAACTTTCTGAGCGCTCGGCTTCAAGACCGGGATCGTTTACTGTACGCACTGCCTGAGCTCCAGACACCTCAATATGCAAATCCTCGTCAAAAACCTGTGGCGCTCTGAAGCCGTGAGCATAAGTAAGCCGCAATTGACTGGAGGATGTGATATCCATCAAAATATTCATACGCGGATTCACGATAATATTATCCATTAAACTGTGTTTATCCGCACGCAATCCGGCACGTAATTTAAGTACGTCTAAATCCCATTCACTCTCAAAAAACGTCCCTACATTATGGATTTGCTGCTGCGTGATGGGTAATGTTCTATCTGTTAGCAGTTTTTCATCGTCTAAATCGGAGAACCGATATTCTATTCCTCCCAAAAGTGTAGCTTTAGAAAAAAGAAATTTATCAAAATAACCCGTATATTGGGTTCCTGATACATTCGTTAACTCTTTTGTTAAACCGTATGCATTCTCATCTTGCTCGGCACCATAATAAGTTTCACGATCCACATGCTGAAGGCTGTTATACAATGATATCTCATGCTTTAAATCATCGCTCAACCAGTCAAATGTAAAAGAACCGCCATTAACTTTACTTCTTGCCTGCTCAGCAATATCCGCAAAATGCGGTTGAAGATCAAATTTATTACCACCCCGGCGATATTCTCCTAAATGATGGAATTCCAAAGAAAACTTTTTTTGCTGATCCAAGCGATGAAACGCGCGCATTCCAAAGCTGGTGGAGTTCATTTCCGACAGCTCCGAAAAGTCATCCGGGGTATTTGCCACACCGTCGCCTGCAGCGTCCCAATAATCTCCGGGATTTGCATTATAAGCGTCTCTGTTTCGGTGTTGTGCAAAAAGAAACATCCCAGTGTTATGGTCTTCTGAAGTAATAGAAGTGTTAAACGACAATACATTGTCATGCACCCCTTCTTCCAGCGTTCCACGTGTTGCGGCCGCTTCATAACTGTTGCTCACCGGTTCTTTTGTAATTACATTTACCGTCCCTGCAATGGCATTTGAACCATACAGCACAGAACCTCCTCCTCTTACAACCTCAACGCGCTCAACCATCTCAGAAGGAATATGCTCCAGGCCATATACCCCACTCAAAGCGCTCATTACCGGATGTCCATCTATCAAAAGCTGTGTATAGGGACCCTCCATCCCATTCATCCGCAATTGCGTAAATCCACAATTCTGACAATTGTTTTCAACGCGCAGTCCCGGCTGAAAATTCAACCCTTCGGCAATGTTAGCCGATTGTGTTTTTTGCAACATTTTGCCATCCAATACATTTACAACACTTGTAGCATCCTTCCGGCTGATTTCGTTACGATTGGCCGTAACGACAATTCCTTCAGCTTCAATGTAATCCGGAGACAAATCAAAATTAATTTCTCGTGTAACTTCTTTTTTGAAGTTTACTTTTGTTTCCTCCGACTTATAACCAATCGACTGTGCTCTGAGGGTATACTCTCCTTCGGGCAAATCCACAAGCATGTAATGACCGGTAGCGTCCGTTGCTGTACCCAAATTAGTTCCCCTAATAATAATGTTTACGTAAGGAACGTGTTCTCCTGTTTTTGCATCAAGAACATGCCCTACTATGTTGGCATCAGACCTGTTTTTCTCTGGAATATTATCCTTTAAACCTTTATTTTCAACAGAAATATCGTGTTGCTGAAAAGATTCCTGCGCTGATAAATAACATGTTAATATCAGGTTTATGGCGATAATAAGAATGGTTTTATACATCAGTTTTTGTTTTAAAGTAATACTCAATATTTGTTTGTTCGTTTTGTATCATTTTCATCAAGCAAAACTACTTCGTAAAGCAAAATGCATGTATCCCCATTATTAGGTATTTTTAACATCTGTTTAAGATATTTGCATCCAAAACACTGGTTAGTTGAATATCAGGATTCTTGTTAGCAGAATAACAGAAAACAGAGTTATAAAATTCAATAGTAGTATTATCAGAAAGCATTTTATTTTAAGGAAAATGTATTTTTGCAGACTCTAAATGAATAGCATCATAAGAAATGATGAGTTAGAGTATCCTTTACAAGAAATATATAGATTGATTTGGCAAATCTCTCATTATACATTACACAAATTGCATTTGCCTTTTGTCTTTAAATGGGTCAACGCTTAACTTTGTAATAATTATGCAGGTCATAGAAAAAATAAAAGATTTAAAGCAGGAAATTAAAAGCCAACGCAATCAGGGCAAAACTATAGGTTTTGTTCCAACTATGGGCGCTTTGCATGATGGCCATCTCTACCTGGTAGATTGCGCTGCTCAAGAAAATGACATTGTAGTTGTAAGCGTTTTTGTAAACCCTATCCAATTTAATAATCCTGAAGATCTAAAAAAATACCCCCGCAATCTTGAAAAAGATGCAGAATTGCTTTCCCGTCACAACACAGATTATATTTTTGCTCCTGATGCAGATGAAATGTATCCCGGCAAGGTAACCAAAACCTATGACTTTGGTATGCTTGACAAAGTAATGGAAGGTAAATTCAGGCCGGGTCATTTTAATGGTGTAGCAGTAGTAGTGCATCGTCTGTTTAATATTGTTGAACCTGATAAGGCTTATTTTGGCGAAAAAGATTTTCAGCAGCTCGCTGTTATTCGTCAGCTCGTAAAGCAAGAAAATATTCCAGTTGTAATCAAAGGCTGTAAGATTATCAGAGAAGCAAACGGGCTTGCTATGAGCTCGAGGAATCAACGGCTCTCAGCAGAATCGCGTGAAAAAGCAGCCCATATTTACAAAACGCTTAAAAAAGCAGTAGAGTTGAGTAAAAACCAAACAGTTCCGCAAGTCAAACGTTTTGTTGAAAATGAACTTAATGAAATCCGTATTGATACGGAATATTTTGAAATTGTTGACAGTGAAACGTTGCAGCCAATCAAAGACTGGCAGGAAACAAAAAATCCACGCGGATGTATAGCTGCATACATCGATGATGTGAGATTAATTGATAATATTGCATTTTAATATTTAAGAACAAAAAGGAGCCAAACAATGCAAATCGAAGTGCTGAAGTCCAAAATACATCGAGCCACCATAACGCAGGCCGACCTGCATTATATCGGAAGCATCACTTTAGATGAAGACCTGATGGATGCTGCCAATCTTATAGAATTTGAAAAAGTTCAGGTATTGAACATCAATAACGGAGAGCGGCTTGACACTTACGTAATTAAAGGAGAAAGAGGCACCGGCCAAATTTCATTAAACGGTGCCGCTGCCAGAAAAGCAGTCCCAGGCGACCTGATTATCATAGCTTCATATGCTGCAATTGATTTCTCAGAAGCCAAAACATTCAAACCTAAAGTCATTTTCCCTGACGGGGATAATAAAATTTAACCTTTTTGAAGAAACATATAGGTTCAATATTAAAAGTACTGTTCTTTCTTGGGTTAGGCATCTTTTTTATATGGCTTTTCGTCAGAAACCTAACCCCACAACAAAAAAAGGACATCGTAGACTCGTTTATGAAGGCGGATTTTATCTGGTTTTACCTGTCTATGATTGTTGGTATTGCCAGCCATGTATTCCGGTCGCTACGCTGGAAGATGCTGTTGAAACCTATGGGTTATCAGCCAAAAAACATCAATATCATCATGGCCGTGTTCATAGGTTACCTGGCTAACCTTGCGCTGCCAAGGCTTGGCGAAGTAAGCCGGTGCGGAGCGCTGGCACGCTATGAAAAAATTCCAATGAGCAAAAGTTTTGGCACGGTGATTACTGAAAGAGCCATTGACTTACTTACTCTTATCTTAGCTTTTACCATTACCATTATCATCAACCTCGATCGTTTGCAACAGTATTTTACAATCAAAATATTAAACCCGTTGCAAACTAAAATAGATGCTCTTCCTAACCCTGATATTTTGTTTTACATCATAGCCGGTATGTTGATTGCTCTGCTCATCATACTTTTTCGCTTGCGCAAAAGATTTCAACACACCTATTTCTATATTAAACTTAAAGAAATGATCAGAGGCTTTTGGGAAGGACTTATTTCGTTGAAAAATATGGACAAACCCTGGCTGTTCGTTCTTTATACACTATCGATATGGGCCTCATACTGGATGATGACGCATGTTGTTTTCTACTCACTGCAGGAAACGGCGGGGCTAAACCTCAATGCCAGCTTGATTGTATTGATGTTCGGCTCCATTGGTATCATTGTAGTGCAGGGAGGAATTGGCATTTACCCTGCTATTGTAGCTGAAACACTTGCCCTGTATAACATAAACCCTTCTCCTGGATATGCCATGGGATGGCTTTTATGGACAGCGCAGCAACTTATGATTGTGGTACTGGGCTCAGCTTCTTTTGGCCTTCTTCCATTGTTGAACAAAAAAAAGAGAACAAATCATGAAACTGACAAAAGAGATTATTCAATCTAAAATCCTTGATAAGGAAAGCCTGCCACCTGTTTTGGCAAGATTACGCTTTCGCGGGATGAAAATTGTGTTCACCAACGGTTGCTTCGATATACTGCACCACGGACATATCGACTACCTTTCCAAAGCAAAAGACCTGGGAAATATCCTGATGTTAGGCCTGAATACAGACAGCTCTATAAAGCAAATCAAAGGCAATATGCGCCCTGTGCAGGATGAAGAAAGCCGCAAGTTTGTAATGGCTTCACTCCATTTTGTGGATTATGTTATCCCTTTCAGTGAGGAGACACCATATAATCTGATCAAAACCATTCAACCGGATGTTTTGGTGAAAGGCGCAGATTATAAAAAAGAAGAAATTGCCGGATACGACATCGTGGAAGATAAAAGTGGTAAAATTGTTACTGTTGATTTACTGGAAGGGTATTCCACATCCTCCATTATCGAAAAAATAAAACAAAGCTGATTGTGGCTAAAGTACAAACCCGGTTTTATTGTCAGAATTGCGGAGCACATTCCTCCCAATGGATTGGGAAATGTCCTTCATGCGGCAAATGGAATACCTATGTAGAAGAAAGGATAGAAAAAACCAAAAACACTGCTTCGACTGCAAAAGCAGGTAAACCAGCAAAATCCATTCCCCGAAAGATCAGTGAGGTAAATTATAGCAAAGAAAAGCGCCTGTTTCTAAAAAGTACAGAACTAAATCGCGTTCTGGGCGGTGGGCTTGTTTACGGCAGTGTTGTGCTGGTTGGAGGCGAGCCTGGTATCGGCAAATCAACATTACTGTTGCAAATGTCCGTTGCCCTGACACAAAACAAAGTCTTGTATATATCCGGTGAAGAGAGTGAAGAGCAAATCAGAATGCGTGCCGAACGCATAGGCTATTACAATTCTGAATGCTATATTTATGCTGAAACAGAATTGGATAGCATAATAGAACAAATCCAATCACTCGCTCCCGATATTGTCATTGTCGATTCAGTCCAGACGCTTCACTCAGCAGCTTTAGAATCCGCTGCCGGCACCGTATCGCAAATAAGGGAGTGCGCCTCAGAACTGCAGCAATATGCCAAATCCCTGAACATACCCATCTTTTTAGTCGGACACATCACCAAAGAGGGCAGCCTTGCCGGACCAAAAATTCTGGAACATATGGTAGATACGGTATTGCAATTTGAAGGCGACCCGAACTATGGCTACCGCATTTTACGCACGCTCAAAAACCGCTTTGGCTCTACTTCAGAATTAGGTATCTTTGAGATGGATAGTTCAGGTCTCAGAGAGGTAACTAATCCATCAGAGATTCTGCTCTCTCAACAAAATCAAAACCTCAGCGGTGTTGCTATATCAGCAACTGTTGAGGGAATCAGGCCCATACTCATTGAAGTTCAGGCGCTGGTATCTTCTGCCGCATACGGCACTCCGCAACGCTCTGCTACCGGATTTGATGTCAAAAGGCTTAACATGCTTCTTGCGGTTTTAGAAAAACGCAATGGCTTTAAGCTATATGCTAAAGATGTGTTTCTGAATATTGCAGGAGGACTGAAAGTAAATGATCCGGCCATTGATTTGGGTGTTATTGCCGCTGTTCTTTCTTCTAACGAAGACCTGCCTTTGAATAACAACATTTGTTTTGCAGCGGAAGTAGGCCTCTCAGGAGAAATAAGGAGCGTAAATAAACTTGAACAGAGAATCAAAGAAGCAGACAAATTAGGTTTTGAAAGAATTTACATTTCAAAGCATAACAGCAAAGCGATTAAGAATATTGCTCCAGATATGGACGTCATTCAAATTAAGTCGGTAAGAGAGTTATATCTACACCTATTCAGTTGATTAAAACCATTCTAAGGATTTTATTCATTTTTCATGCAAGAACAGCAAAAAGTTTAAAAATTTATTTCTATCTTTGCACCCGCTTTAAAAGGAAGCGTTCTTTACATACTTCTCCGGGCTGATTTCAGC
>JBNJGK010000061.1:0-16728 GCA_051747665.1 Bacteroidota bacterium
AGTCAATATTACAATTGTTTCTGGGATAACCAGGCTTCCGGACAAACATCCAGCGCGGGTGGTACCGGCAAATCCAATGCTGCCATGAAAAATGTGGCCACCTATACCGATCTGGCTACCGCAGGACTGGATGAAGCGTGGGACTTCAAAAACAATCCGAATGATGATAACAGCGGAGAGGATATCTGGAAAATGGAACTGAGTGAAGAGCTGAATGACGGTTATCCCGTCCTTTCCTGGCAGGTTATTCCTCTTGAGGCGCCATCGGTTAGCACCCTTTCAGTACAAGCTGTCGGTTCGACCTATGCTGCGGCGCGAGGTTATATATCCGACCTGGGTAATCCAAATCCCACACAGCATGGCGTTTGCTACAACAGAACCGGCAATCCTACTCTGGAAGATGACAAAACCGAACAGGGGCCCTTCGATAGTCCGGCTATTTTTCTGGCCCCTTTAGAGGACTTGCTGCCAGACCGCACCTATTATCTGAAAGCTTATGCTATTAACGATGTGGATACGGTATTTGGTGAAGAAGTGAGCTTTACCACAGACAAAGAGGAGGTATACTTCGGAGGCTCTTTTACGGTTGCAGATAAGGAGTATGATGCCACAACAGACGCTGTCATAGCAGAAAACAACCTTGTTGTGAATGGTGCTGCTGATGGCGATGATGTAGTATTCGAGAATGTTTCTGTAGAATTTGCTTCCGCGGATGCTGCAGATGATATTGAAGTGAATATTGTTAATGCGGAACTTGGTGGTGATGACAGCGAACATTATGAATTCATATCCTGGGCCTTTGATAATGCTCTGTCGTCAACAGGCAATATCATCAAAAAAGAATTAACAGTTACGGCCGATGACGTAGAGCGCGAGCAATGTGCTCCGAATCCTTCGTTTACTTTCGCTTACGCTGGATTTGTTGACGGTGAGGATGAATCCTTCCTGACCACTGAACCGGTTCTGAACTGTTCTGCCGACGCTTCCAGTTTGCCCGGCGAATATGATATTACACTGTCAGGTGGCGAAGATGAAAACTATGACTTCAATTATGTGAATGGAACGCTCACGATCATTGAAGATACTACCAATCCGGTGGCTGTAAGTCAGGATTTGACCATAGCTCTTGATGCTGCGGGCACTGCTAGTATCACCGTTGAAGAAGTCGACAATGGTTCCACGGACAATTGTGGGATTGATGAAATGCTGGTTCAGCCTGAATCTTTCAACTGCGCTCATATCGGAGAAAATGAAGTTACATTAACCGTAACCGATGCGGCAGG
Organism: Bacteroidota bacterium; assembly: GCA_051747665.1. Taxonomy (GTDB): domain Bacteria; phylum Bacteroidota; class Bacteroidia; order Bacteroidales; family JAIPAH01; genus JAIPAH01. The sequence continues at coordinate 1,284 of JBNJGK010000061.1, forward strand.
CAATGAACATTCAGAAACAGCCATCATCACCGTTGAGGATAACCTGGCGCCAACCGTAATTACCAAAGACATCACAGTTGAGCTGAACGCTGACGGGCAGGCTTCAGTCACAACTGCTGATATTGATGATGGCTCATCAGATAACTGCTCTATTGAGACAATCGAGCTGGATATAACTGATTTCGATTGCTCGAATGTGGGCGAGAATGTGGTTGCACTTACTGCGGTCGACCCTTCCGGGAATACGACCAGTCAGAATGCCACAGTGACCGTGGTTGATGAAACAGCTCCGGAAGTGATTACTCAGGATATTACCCTGGAGCTGGACGCAAACGGCCAGGCAGCTATCACAACCGATGATGTCGACAATGGCTCATCAGATAATTGTTCCATTGACAGCTACCAGATGGATGTTTCCAGCTTCGATTGCCAGGATATCGGAGAGCATGTGGTGACGTTGACAGTAACGGATGCCAACGGCAACACTGCTGAAGAAACGGCGGTTGTAACTGTACAGGATAATATGGCTCCAACAGTCATTACGCAAGACATGACCGTTGAACTGGATGTTTCCGGTGTAGCTTCTATCTCCATCGAAGATATAGACAACGGATCTTTTGACAATTGCGCTATAGACACCCGACAATTGGATGTTACTAGCTTTGATTGTTCCGATGTAGGTGATAATGCGGTGACTTTAACCGTAACCGATGTCAACGGCAATGAAGCGCAGCAAACTGCTATAGTAACGGTCGAAGACAATATAGCACCTACGGTTTTCACTCAGGATACGCTTATGGAGTTGAATCCTGACGGCGAAGCAAGTATCTTGCCGATAGAAGTTGATGATGGTTCGCATGATAATTGTGCAATCGACAGCTATGAGCTCGACCAATTTGTATTCGATGGAACGGATATCGGTGAAAACGTTGTTACATTGACCGTAACTGATAATCATGGCAATATTTCCACAGAAACTGCCATTATCACTATTGCTGATAACGCTCCGCCAACAATCATTACCCAGCCTGTAACGCTTTATCTCGACATGAACGGGGAAGCTACGCTGACTCCGGAGGAGGTGGACAATGGCAGTTATGACAATGTGGAAATCACCGATATGGAAATCGACCTGGATTATTTCGCCTGCGACGATACCGGAGAGCATACGGTGATGCTTACCGCTAATGATATCAGCGGAAATAGCAGCAGCGCCGCAGAAACAGTAACAGTCCTTGATACCATTACGCCTTCAGCATTGCAGGTGAACCCGGAAGCTCCATTGTGCTATGGCAGCAACGAAGGTCAGATTGAAGTTATTCCTCAAGATGGATTCGGTGAGATGGCTTTCAGCATTGACAACGGCGCCACCTGGCAGCAGGGAGACGGATTGTTTACTGACCTTACGGCAGGAACGTACGACATCGTCGTGGAATCGGCCAACGGATGCCTGCTTTATCATGATGATAACCCGATTGTGTTTGAAGAGCCTGAAGAGCTGGTCATTGATGAACTTGAAGTAACAAATGTAACCTGTAATGGCGCTTCAAACGGAATGATAGACATAGAGGCTGCGGGTGGAACAGGTGCACACTACTTTTCTGTGGATGGCGGAGACACCTGGCAGGAAGGTCAACTGCTTTACGGACTTCCGGCTGGCAGCTACGAGGTGAAGGTAATGGATGATAACGGATGTGTTACACCGTATTCAGAAAATCCTGTAGAAATCAGTGAACCGGAAGCGCTGGTTTATGAACAAGTACTTACAACAGATGTGACTTGTAATGGCTCTGCCAGTGGCACAATCGAGATTTCTGCTAGTGGAGGAACCGGAACAATTGAATACAGCATCGGAGATGATATATGGCAGACCGACGGCCTTTTTGATGAACTCGAAGCCGGAGAGTATGAACTACGTATCCGCGACGACCGCAACTGCCTTAATATCTATGATGATAATCCGGTAGCGCTGCAGGAACCCGGAGCCCTTGTTATTGATGAAGTTACTTCAGCAGATGTGAACTGCTACGGAGGCAATGACGGGAATATTGAATTAACCGCCTCCGGAGGAAGCGGAGAATTACAATACAGCATTGATGATGGCGAAAGCTGGCAGGGTGATAACATATTCTCAAATCTTGAATCAGGCGATTATAACGTGTTGGTTAAAGATGAAAATGAGTGTGTGACGGTCAATGAAAGCAATCCTGTAACGGTAGATCAGCCGGATGAATTGGTGATTAACCAGGTAACGCCACAAGACCTCACTTGCTTTGGTGCTGACGACGGGCAGATTACCATAGAGGCTACCGGCGGTTCAGGAGAAATCCAATATGCTATCAATAATGAATGGCAGGTGGAAAGCATTTTTTCTTCGTTGAGTCCGGGAGAATATGAAATAGAGGTTATGGACGAAAACGAGTGCCTGGCCACATACGCTCAAAACCCGGTAAACATAGAAGAGCCTGAAGCTGTTGCGGTGGAAATTACAGCAAGCGCTGATACGGCCATGGTGGATGAAACCATTACACTTACGGCAGAAAGCAACTATTCTGATGCTGAATGCTATTGGGAGCCACTGGAAGAGTACGGAGCCCAGATGGAAGTTTCTGAAATGGTAGTTGGGGAGTATGAATACACGGTTACGGCAACCAATGAAAACGGATGTGAAGCAACCGACACAAAAATGCTGGTTTTCACAATCAATACCGGACAGGAACAAATAGACGATAATATTAAAATTGTTGTGATGCCGAATCCCACTTCGGGGAAATTTGCCGTACATGTAGAAGGAATGCGCGAAAAATATGATTTGACTGTTTTAGATAATAAAGGAAGCATTCTCGCGCAAAGCGAAAAGAACTCGCCTCATCGCATAAAGAATGACTTCAACTTGTCTGATTATCCTGCAGGGGTTTACTTTTTAAGGATAACAAGCAAACAGCAGCATTGGATTCGGAAGATTGTGGTGCAATAAAAAAGCTTGTATGATTGAATTAACAAAAAACCGCCGGCTTTTCAAAAGTCGGCGGTTTTTGTTAAAAACACAGATAAAATCAGTTTATTTGATGATTTCAGGAGCCCTCCATGATTCAGTCATTTCATAATAGCCCACGTTTTGCTGTACAGCCAATCGTACTAAGTTAGAAATTCTTGTATTGGCAGCAGAAGCATAATTTCCGTTTGGGTAACTAGCCAGATACGTTTCATAAGCTTTGATAGTATTTTTGCTTTTTGCAGTGTTCCAGGCTGTCTCTTCCTGTTGTTTCTGCCGTTTTTGTCTGGCTTTCAATTCCAAAGATGAAATGGCACTCCTTGCGTTGCTTGCATACGTTCCGCCGGGATGATCCCGAAGGTAACCCTGGTAAGCATCAATCGTCCCTCTCCTCTCTGCGGCAAGCCATGCATTACGTTCCGTTTTTTCCTCTTGATTACGCTTTTGTTGCTTAATTATCTGTGCTACTTCTTGTAGCTTTTGATAAGCGCGGCCTGAACTGGAGTGGGATATGGATTGTTGCAAATAATATGAAGCATTTTCATAGTCGCCTAAATACGAATAGACTACCCCCAGCTCGCGATTAGGAAAATACTGAATGTATTTTGAACCGTCGCGTTTCCTTTCATTATCATTGGGGTCTTTCCTCAGGCATTCAGAAAATTTGCTTTTAGCCATAATCCAGTTTTGTTGCTTGGCATATTCAATCCCCTGTTTATACAGGGTGATTTCCGACTGCGAATAAGCAGGGGTGATCGCTCCTGCAAATAATAATATCAGCAAATAACGTATCATAAGTTCGTCTTTAGTAGTTGATATCGTCTGAGGCAGCCTCATTGTTATTACGCCCCAGGTAGATAATAAGTGATGTAATAATGCTGCTTTTGCTTTGCGTGTATTCATACTGGCCCAGTTCTCCCTGCTGTTCAGGGTCTGTTTCCAAATCATCTGCGGTATAGGTAAAATCCGTAAGCGCCAAATCGAAGGTGAACTTAGGTGTAGAATATCCTATCCCGAAATGTATAGAAGTACCGTGTGCAAGATCTCCCAATGATCCATCCGTATCGACATGTGCAACTGTAGTCGGATTGGTTTTGTATCCTATGCGCAATGGCAATGAATTTAATCCTATGGGGATGTTGTATTCGGCGCCCAACCTCAACTGAGAAATATTCTCATTGGTTTCTACGATAGGTGTAAGAGACTCCTCTTTGGATTGTTCCAGATAATACCATTCATCCTGGTCAAAGGGAAAATTTGTATTGGCGTCATATCGATAATCGTAGAGTTCTCCGTAATAATATGAGTTCTTGTCTTCCATAAACCGGATGTCATAATCAGCAGAAAGCGTAAAGTTGTTTCCCAGCAATACCGACATGCCAAGCCCGGCTATCATGGGCATTTCCCATCCGTCGGTAAATGAGCCCGAGGCATAATCCGTGTATTCCACTTGTGATTCAAGTTCAAATGGGGTTGATAAACGTCCACCTAATCTTACGGGAATATTCCAGCCGGCTTCGTCCATATCGAGTAGAAGGCCCATAGTAAAATTCAATCCTCCGTAACCGTCGTAGTTCACCCGGTAATTTGACTCCGGATCGGCATAATAGGTGCCACCGATTTCATTGCCTGTAGAAAAATAATAGTTTGTGGAAAGGCCTAATGAAAGGGCGTTTGACAAAGTATAGGCCATAGTGAAGGTGCCTGCAAAAATTTGAAGCTTATTATAGCGTGATTCATAGTTAAACTCGTCTTCCACAAAAGGTTGCTCATAGGCCCACTTATAATTGATATAATTCTGCACTGAAAAGCCAAGCGCCAGCCTTTTAGTATTAAGTGAAACCGGGATAACCAGGCTGGCATAGTTCAGGTCAAACCGCTGCTGCATACCCACTTTTTCTAAGGGTGCAGAAGGATTATTGATGTAATCATACTTAAAAAAATCATCAAAGGTATAGTCCGTTACAGCGGAAAAATCGACGTTGTCGAGCTGTGTTAATCCTCCCGGATTCCAGGAGCTTGCTGTAGCATCATCGGCCACACCAATAAAGGCATAACCCATTCCGGCAGCCCTGGCGCCTGCTCCTTTCAAATCAAAAACCTGCTGTCCTGATATCGGCGAATATCCCAGAATAAGAAGCGCAGTGAGGAGTTGCGCGGTGTATATAAATTTATTTGTTTTTGTTTTCATGTTATTCAATTTTGAGCATTTCTAATGATACTTTCTCACCTCTTTTGATGCTGGCTTTTGCATTGCCGTCAGGCTGAAACGGTTCAACATTTTTCTTTTCATTGCTGAATATTTGCAGGTTATCCACATAATTATCCGACTCTGCAACATAGAAACCGATGTAATCGTTGATAAAAGGTTCATCAAAAGAATAGGCCTGATACCCGTTTATCAGAAGGTCAACACTTTGATTCTGATAGCTTACCATCTGAATGTTAGCTTCGTATGATCCGCTTTGCACTGATAGATATGAATTTGCCGAAAAGGAGCCTGTAACATCAAAACCATTATCATAATTGCCGGTATAGACTATGCTGTTCCCGGCATCATCAACAGATATAAGCAGAAAACTGAAAGTCAAGTCGGTGACGTTCCAAATAAAACCAAATTCAGAGGTGTTCCCACTCTGGGATGCATTTTCAGATTCCAGATCAAATTGGATAACAGTCTCATTCGTATACATAAGCTCAGCAAGGCCATTAAAGTAATTCCAGCTTCTTGTGAAAAATCCGGGTTCATTATAGAGCATGTGATATTTCCCTCCTGAAACTTCAAAGGTGGTGTAGGTGTCCACGGTTTCCAACCATCCGTTGGTATTGCTGCTGAAAGTTTCATCAAGAAAATGGCTGCCGGATGTTCCTGATGATGTCTGAAATATCATCATCGGAGCATAGGCGTAAGTATCTCCAACCCTCACATAAGCGCTTACTGCATAATCCGTTTGCGGATTAAGCGGGGTAATTTCTGCTGAAAACTCTCCTATATCAGGGTCTGTGCCGATAACTGAATGCGCATCCGCTATCGTCGGGTTACCGCTGGTGTTCCAGCAAAAGCCATATTCGCCATGTATGATGTCGCTTTTCTCAAGGATTTCGGCGGTCACTATGGCCGAGTTTCCGGTTATTTTTGCCGGGTCTACTTCCGTGGTGAGTATGGATGTAGCCACAATCTCATCTTCACAGGCTGTGAAAATGAACGCCATCATAAGGATCAGGGCTAACCCGGTAATGCGTATAAATTTGTTGTGCATTTTCATATTACAGATTGTTTAAATTATTTTTTGCTGTTTGATGATTTTGGGAGGCTTGTGAAAACCATTTCTTAGCCTCATCTTCACTTTTTGAAACCCCAAGCCCATTAAAGTACATATACCCGAGGTTATTTTGCGCGTCGGCATATCCTTGATTGGCCGCTTTACGGTACCAAAGAAACGCCTCGAGATAGTCTTTACCTACTCCATAGCCAAACTGATACATGTTTCCAAGGCTGTTTTGCGCTGCCGCGTTTCCTTTACTCGCTGCTTCTTTATAAAGTTCGGCTGCTTTTTCAAGGTTTTCGGCGGTGCCCAGCCCGTGTCGATACATATTGGCAAGATTATTCAATACGGATGCATCTTCGGATTCTGATGCTTGTTGCAGCAGTCTGAATGCTTCAGAATAGTTCCGGAGCGACTCCGGGCCGTTGGTATAGATACGGGCCAGGTTATTCATTGCCATGCTCAACCCATTTTCAGAGGCCATCTCATAGTATTCAATGGCTTTCTCGTTATCTTTTGCTGCGCCATCGCCATTGGCATACATATAACCGGCCTGAAACCGGGCTTCAGGAGAACCGTAACGGGCAGCTTTCTGAAAATAATCCAGAGCAATGGCTTTATCCTCTATCATTCCTAAACCGTTTAAATACATCACGCCCAGATTGTAAAGGGCCTTGCCATTTCCTTGACTACCGGCTCTTTCAAAAGCATCTATTGCTTCCCGGTATTCATTTCTGTTAAGCTTTTGGATAGCGAGAGCATAATAATCTGTCCTGACTTTCTTTTCAGGCGCTTTCTTTTCAGTTTTGTTTTGTTCCGGTTCTTCAGGTTGTTCTGAAGCGAGTTCTTTTTCTTTTGAAAAGTTTGTTTCTGCTGTTTTCCTTTCTGATGTGCCAGCAGGATTCGCTGTTTCTTTCTGTTGCGTTCCCGGCATTTCAGTATTTTTATTTGCAGATACGATTGCAGCTTTTTCAGTATTCTGGTTTTTAGAAACCAGTCCTTTAGCTGGAAGATCATTCTGCGAACCCTCATCAAACACGGTAAACCAAAGTGCAACTCCACCAACGACAGCAGCAGCTATTGCAATAGCAGCAACTTTTTTTCCTGACTTTTTCTTAGGTTGATGAGCTGGCTGCTCTGAAAACGCTTTAGCAGCTTGCGTTGAATTTTCTGTTGAAAAACTCCTTTGCGATTGTTGAGGATTGAATGCCTGGGTCTGTCTGCCCGACGGTGAGGGCTGAGGCTGAGATGAATAATCATGAACAGCGGTTTTTCGTTCCTGATGCTGAGATGATGGGGCAGAAGGCTGATTATCCGGCTGTTTTTGCTGAGAAGCTTTTACCCCTTGATTGCCTCGAAGCATTAAAAGTGCCGTTGCTCTTGCCTCTTCCAGTTTTTCAAGGTCTTTGTTTAAAGATATTTTGAGGCTGTTAAAAGGAGCGTTTTTTATCTCTTTCTTGAGGGAACTTTTCTTCTTATTGTAGGCTTTATCCAACTCTTTCCGTGAATAATTCTCTTGCAGCTCCATAAAGCGTAATGCTTCCTGGTTTGTCAGTGTTTCCTGTCCTGCATTGGAATCTGCCTTATTATGACTTTGCTGCGGTTTGCTTTGCTCTTGATTATCAGTGCCTAATTCCGACAGAAACTGTTGCGGTTTAGGCCAGTGCCCGTTCTCCTGATAGAACTTTCCGATTCCGGCTATCTGACTGGCTGTGGGTCTCTGCTCTGCCTCCTGAACCAGACAGGCTTTAATTACCTGATTTAGCCTGTCGGGATATTTATCAGGAAGGTCAGGAAGATAAGCACCCTTGAGGAGCATCACACCCCCATCGCCACCCCACGGAACATCGCCGGTAAGGCATTCATAAAGCATCACACCCAGGGAAAACACGTCACTGGAAGCAGATATTGGCTTATTCGCATACTTTTCGGGTGGGGCATAGGCCACTGTTAATGCGCTATATCCTACGGTAGACTTTTTAAGCGTGCTTCGCATTTTGTTACTTATCCCGAAATCGGTAAGCAGATAGCGGCCATCATCACCTATCAGGATATTGTCTGGTTTGATATCCTGATGTAAAATGGAGGGTTCTTGCCGGTGAAGGTAATGCAAACCATCACCAATCTCCATCATTAGCTTGGCTGTATCCTGTTCGCTCAATACATCCTCGTCCATCAGTTTTGAACTTAAAGATCCCTTTTCGCAAAATGGCATAATCAGGAAAGGGGCCTTCATATCAGGAACCAAATCGTAATGCGTAGATTTCAACAGGCTTGAGTGATTAAGCGGCTGCATCAGTTTATATTCTTTTACAAACTGCTTAACACCTCTTTCATCCAGTCCTTTATCCGGCGCATATATCTTTATGGCCAGCGTCACATCTGTTATCTCATCATAGGCTTTCCAAACAACAGAAAATCCTCCTTTTCCGATAAGTTGTATTAGTCGGTAGCGATTGAGTAAAAGGTCATTTTCCGCTAAATTCATAGGCCTTTATTTTTATCAGTTTAAATTTCATAACATGCTATCTATTAAAACTTTGAGAGTAGTATCGCCAATGGTGATTATATCTCCCGGGTTTAGAGTAACTCCATGTTCGTTCACCCATTTTCCATTTACCAAAACGCCGTTTGTGGATTTATACCAGTCTTTTCGACCGTTCTTTTCCCGGAATTGTCCATCGGAAATACTCCAGCAATTGCTTGCCGTATCATACTGCAGCGTAGCATGAAAGCTGCTGATATACTGGGTGAAATATTCGGATATTCCTATATCGTTACTAAATGGATTTTCTTCATTAAACCAACCAATGGTTAGTACATTGTTTCCCTTGTATTTCTGAAGGTTATTCAGATGATAAATTCTTCCGATTTCTTCTCCGTTTTGTACCTTCAGATACCAGAATGAGTCAGGCGCTACAGTTATATTTTCCTGGATTTGGGAAGGCTGAAAACCTAAATCAGCAATGATTTCACTTACCTGTTTATACCGGCTGGCTGGATCAAAGCGAATGCACTTGTTTATAATGTGCAGCCATTTTTTGTCCGGGGCATGCCTTTGCAGCTCCTCTCTGTTCCAGTCCTCGCGTTTCTTCTTTTTTTCATAAGCTTCCATATCCTGCATAAACTCCTCGAAACTTCCGAAAGGAAGTGAGCCGTGCGTGATAATCTCATACATCATAGCGCCAAAAGCAAAGATGTCGTTTGCAGGCCCCATTACTTTAATAGCTCTTTTAGGGTCTATCTGTTCAGGCGGTGAATATGTTCCAGTAGCAAAAACGGCTTTAGCATGACCCATGAAGTTAGACACCGTATGCCTCTTTTTAACGGAAGCGGAGATTCCAAAATCAGCCAGTCTGGGTCTGTTGGATTCATCAAAAAGAATATTCTCCGGTTTGATGTCCCGATGAATAATTCCCTCCTTGTGGAGGTCTTCCAGCCCTCTGAGGATTCCATATGCTATCTTGTCCAGCTCTGCAGCGCTAATTTGCTGCGTAATATAATCCCTGAGGTTGCCTTTGCTGCACAAGTCCATGACCATAAACGGATTCCCGTCCATTAAATCATAGTCATGGCTATGCACAACAAAGTCGCTTTTTAACCTTGAGCTATATTCAAATTCCTGTTTGAACCGCTTGGCATATTCCAGTCGCTCGTTGGGGAGAAAAGTAAAGAGTTTAGTGAGCTTTAATGCATACGAAGTATGTTGGTCATTGACTTTGTAAACACTGCCAAATCCCCCTTCGCCCAACTCTTTCTCTACTGTATAGACAGCATTTTTAGAGCGAATCTCCTCGCCTGGACTCAGGTTTATATTTTTTGGATTGGAGCTCATCACTTATTCTATTTCGACGGTAAAAATTCTGTTTCCTATTATAATCCGGGTTCCATTTTCAAGAAGCTGGGGAGTTTTTACCTGAATAAAGGTTGCCCCATTACTGCTTTTATCTTCCAGAGTTGCCTTTCCTTTCTCTGCTTTTATCACAGCATGCAGTTTTTCTGAAATGGAAGGATTTTCCGCATCCAATACTTCCCGGTTCAGCCGGTTATTTTCATCAGAGAACGCAATCGTTTCTCCGGTTTTTTCATTTGTCAGCTTTATTGTTGTTTGTGCTGCCCCAAGTTGTATATCGCCCATTCCCATTGTTTTTGATGGGGGACTTTTAGGATAGTCGGAAGCAGTATTGTCATTTTCTCCTACAGCTCCGCAGTTTGGACATGGAGACTCAGGTGCAGGCTCTTTCCTTAACGGGTAGAACCCACATGAAGGGCATTTTGTCATATCCGAGGGTGATGTTCCGTGCCCTGGATTAGCCGGGTTTTGAGGTTGGGATGGCGCATCCCAGGAAGGCGTATTAGCTACTTGTCCGCGCATGGTGGGTGCACCCTCCGGTGTTGAGGACTGACGAGAGGGCGGAGCCGGATTAACCCGCGGGGGCGCTGCAGCTAGCTCAGTACCGCACTTGACACATGCTGTTGCGTTCTCTTCATTCATAAATCCGCATTCATTACATCGCATAATCAGTTTTTTTTGGATCATTTTTCTTTACACTATCAGACTCTTCAGACTTTTCAATTTTATTGAGCTCAGGCATGGAAGGTTTGTCATTTTTCGGGTCTTCTGAACTTCTGGAGGTGTCTGCCTCAGTGCCTTCTGAAGGCTCTTCATTTTCAGGAATCTTTTTTGGTTTTTCGGTAGTTTCCTGTTTTTCAGTTTTTGATGCATCGGACTTCTGCCGGTTAGTTTCGTTGTTTTTTTCCGGTGTCGAGTTGATTTTATCACCTTTTTTTGCTGTATTGGATTGGTTGTCAGTTTGGCCTGGCGGTTTTGATATGCCTTTATCCAAGACTCTGGGCCTGAAAAGCACACTGGCCTCATAGACTGTATCAATAGTAAAAAGCGTAATAGCAACATCTTTGGGTTGCTCCTGAGATAAAATATAGCTTATTTCGCCCGGGTTGGCTGTTTCACGAAAATCCATATTCAGGCTTATGCTGTCAACCGGCAAAGGCCGCCCGGTAAGCAAATCGGCCAGGTTCAGGGTATGTCTTTCTCCCGGGATAAAATCCGTTGATTTTCCTTGAATTGTTTTGTTCTTAGTAGGTTTAGCGTCCTTTCCGGGAGTGAAAAACTGCCAGGCCATTAATCCCGTGATAATTGCTGCTGCAATAGCGAGGGAGATATTTCTTGTTTTGATTTTCTTTCTAAGCGCCCCGGTTCTGGTAAGTTTATTCGCTTCACCGGCATAGGCCTCTGCTGTCATAACGGGTTTAGGCTCGCCTTCTATGACTTCTGCCAACAAAACGGTGATATTATCTGTACCTCCTTCCTTATTTGCGGCATCGGTCAGCTCCTTAGCTGCTTGCGCCACCGGTATGTCTTTTTCGAGATACTCTTTGATTTGTTCATCGCTGAGCATTCCGTTAAGGCCATCACTACATAGCAAGACTTTATCACTCTGATATAAATCAATGGTCTTTGTTTGTGGTTTAGGCGGACGAGAAGGCTCTCCCAGGCTCTGGGTGATGATATTGCTTTCAGGGTGATTACGGGCTTCTTCTGCTGTAAGCTTTCCTTTTTTTACCAGTTCCCAAACCAGTGAATGGTCATCGGTGAATGGCGCTAGGTCTTCGTTGCCTCTGTAAATATAGCATCTGCTGTCACCGCTCCAGCCCACATGCATTTTTTCTCTTGTTATCCAGGCAATAACTAAAGTGGTTCCCATACCGGCTGTATCCAGATGGTCTTGCTGATGGCTCACAATAGTTTCGTGAGCCTGAATAATCGCATTCTTAATAAACTTAGCCATTGAATCATCATCAGAAGGCATTTCATGCAATTCATCAAAAGCCTTTTGCACCGATTGCTGTGCGATATCAGAAGCTACTTCTCCGGCATTTGTGCCTCCCATTCCATCAGCTACAACAAGTAAAGCTCCTTTTTCTGAAAGCTCTACTACTTCATCACGCTTATAGCTCCACAGCTTTTGGGAAAGGTCTTTAGCTATAACGAAATTATCTTCGTTATGGTCGCGCAACTGTCCAACATCAGTAGTACCAAATAATGATATTTTCTTAATCATAGTCTTGCTCATTGGTTTGTGGCATTATTTCTTCCAGGGCCAGATGCTTCTATTATCCTCTTTTTCATCTTTTTCTTTTTTGTCAGAATGCTCTGCCTGGCCGGTTTTGGTAGAATCGCCTTTTATTTTCTTCAACTTCCCTGAAGATTTAATAGGTTCCAGTTCTTGAAACCGAGAAACTACCCATTGGTCTTCGACTTTATCTACAAACCCGCCAAGCTCGTAGTTTACGCGCCCCTTGCCTGTATTTTCATAGAAAAGTAGTCCAAACACAGTTTTATCACCGAGCCGGTTTTCGGCCAGCAGACCTACAGTGCCATTCCAGGTTACAGTATTGTTGACATAGCTCATGTCATATTTTGCGTTCTCTAAATTGTTTGGAGTATCTGTAAGAAAAGTAACTACTACACACTTCATCTCATTGCCAATGGCCATTTCGGGCTTATGCTCCATGAAAACCGAATCTGTAGCCGGAAAATAAGCATAGGCTGTACCTTCTACTTTTTTATCAACGGCTTGCATTTTTTTGTCCTGAAGCCCTTTGACGTACACATTAGTACTGAAAGGCTTAAAGCCGTCGCCATATCCTTCGTGAGAATTATCTGTCAGATAAGGTTTATGGGTATATTTTCCGTAATAAACCTTTCCATTAATGGCTACTGCCGGGCCAATAGCATATCCGAAGAAATTGTTGCCTCCCTGGCCAAATAAGTCTCCATTTTCATCTTTGAGGGCATAATCCTGCCGGACAATATGCACTACATCTTCCAGGGCTTCGATTATTGGGTTGCAATCATCCAGGGCAAACTGTGCTTTTGATTGCAATGCGCTAAAAAGGATTGCAAAAGTGATGATAATTTTTGTTTTCATATTATTTGAGGTTTGCTATCGGTGTTACTAATTGAATATTGGCATCCATCATGACATAATCGCCCTGGGCGGTTTTCTCGGGTTTTCTGTATTTTCCCGTTACAATACCGACTACTTTCGGCTCTCCTTCATGCAACATGAAAACAGGTCCTCCGGAATTGCCACCGTCAAAACCAGCTTCTGTAACGTTAATTGTTCCTTTTTGAATACCGCTTAAGGCAACTTTGGCAGTGGAAAAATAAGGTTCCATCGTGCCTGATTGACGGTACTTTTCGCCGTAAGAATAACCAAGAACAAAAAGCTCGGTACCCGACTTTAATGCAGCGCTTAAATCCGCATCGCTTGGCATGCCCTCTTCCAGATTGGTATTCAGGTAAGCCCAGTCTGCACCTGAAAAATAGTCGGGTTTACGCACTACTCCGGGAGTACCACGGTAAGTGAACTGCATTTTTTTGTCTTGACTGTAGTCAGCGATAAGATCATCATTGGTGAATTGCAAGTTGATTTTGCCATCAAAAGAGCGGGCTGAGAAATATACGATGGTATTTGCTCCGCTGTGTTCATAGAAATTCAACAGTTCATTATTGGTAAGAAATTCATCAATGCAATGACGAGCGGTAACAAAAGTGCCTTCACCTATAAGGAATCCTGTGCACATACATTGTGGGTCATAGGCCTCATCATAAAGCACTTGATTTTGATACTCCACTTTTACCCTTTCCATAAAAATAGCTAATGTTTTTCCTTTAAGGGGTTCAATGCTTTCAGCATATTTTGTAGATGAATTTTGGCTTTTTTTAACCTCTTCGGCCAGTTTTTGGTTTTCTTCTAACATTTTGGCTCTCTCTTTCTCAAAGCTCTCGGTCATTTCGGCTTTTGTTTGCTTAAAATTCACCATTAACTTTTGATTCTTACGATTCATGGCGGCAATCGAGTCTGCCTGGTCTTCAGTTATTTTTTGCTGTTCGGCAATCTTTCCTGACATGACCAGGTTTTCTTTGCTCAGATTCATTATGGCATATCCTCCTCCCGCACTAAGCAGCAGAATGAAAACCACAAGCCCGATGGCAGCAGATTTATAGGGTCTGACGGCCTGTTGCATAACCAGATTCATTTTCTTAGTCATACCCATTTTTGCGGTTCCTGTTCCGGAAACATTAAATCGCATGCGAGGTCCTTCCATTGACAACTGGATTTCATCACCATTATTCAGGTAATACTGCCTGTTAACCGGGCGCCCATTCACGAGTGTGGGGTTTGTGCTGGAGAGGTTACGGATAATCGTTTCATTGCCTTTTCGTTCTATAGAGGCATGCTTTCGGCTTACTGTGCCGGCGTCATCCCCGAATCTTACAGCACATGAGTTGTGACGCCCGATTTCAATATATGGGATGACTATTGTTTCATACGATCCGGCAGGGTGCTTTTTCGATGAAGATAAGTATTCCAGCGTAAAAGCCTGGACATTAGCCCCTCCCATAAATTTCAAACCGGTCGTTAGCGCTTGCGTTGCTTTAGCCATAATTATTAGTATTAATTAAAAATATATATGTCTATAATTATATATAAATACGTAAGTATGATGGTGTTGTCTTTCATTTTTTCTGCCTCCAGTAGGTCAATACCTTTCGCTTGGCAATATTGATCAGTATATTATCGTATTGCTTATATAAGAAGTGGCATTCGAAAACATGAGACCAATGAAAATTAGTTTAATCGAATGCATAATTTAATTTTTTACAAAATTGCAGCCAGGCGTCTCTATTCTTATCCCCCTAAAAGGGGATTTTTTAATTAATTTCTTCTTGGCAAGGAAATTTAGCCTTAAAAGCAAAAGTAGCTCTGCGGTTACTTTAAAACACCGCTGAAAACAGCCAGAATTATAAACCAGCAGAAAACAACCAGATCATGCTTATCAAAGCTTTTTTGTGTAGGAAATTGTTTCCAAACAAAAAAACCCGAATAGTAGTTTTCTTATTAGTAGTTAGTGTTAGCTTTTACCTCGAGTTGGCGTAAACGAATCGGTAAGGCTTTCCAGGCGTGCATTTTTAAGTTGCACATGCGTTTTTAAACAAACTTTATACTTTAGCAAGATATATTGAGCTTAAGGTTGAGTGTGCATATTATTTTACCTTAACGGTTCTTATAGAAAATTGGCTTAAATAGTTTTATAGGAGAAAGAAGTATGATTTTTATTTTTGGAGTAAATGATGGCAAAGTAGAAGAGAAGC
>JBNJGK010000062.1:0-15859 GCA_051747665.1 Bacteroidota bacterium
CAGGGTGCAAAAGTAATTATATTTTTGTCCACTGCCAAGAATTTCTTTGCTTTTCAAGGATTTATCGTCGAGGTTTGGATGTTTCTACGTTTGTAGGTTTGGATGTTCCTAAGTTTTTTGTTGTAATTGATTGCTTGCCCTCCCGTTAAATATTTACTTAATAAATTTCACGGGACAGGCGTGAAATTGCGGAGCAATATTTCATTGGGGTAATTGATTGTAATTAGTTGTTATTAAATAGCCATTGATGGTCATTCTGTTGTAATTAGTAGTAATTGATTGTAATTTGCTTCGCGTAATTGGGAGTAATTGTTTGTTTTAATGGTCATTTATAGTCATTTGTGGTTATTGATGGTCATTCTGTTGTTTTTAAGAATTGGAATTTATACAATTCACCAGTCAACGCATTAACTATTCACAAATCAACAAATCAACGATTCACTTCATAAACCCAGGTCTTTTCTTCGAGGTTGTATCTTCCCCATCCCTTGATGACTTCTTTTTCCGTGAAAACACTATGTACTGCATCGTGCAGGTGGTCTGAGAGCCAGTAACCATCCAGTATTTTCGAATAAAAACCATATAAAGAAAGCGGACATAAATTACGGTCTTCAGGCGCTAAAGAGCGACATCCGTCAGCAACACTGCATAAATATTTGAATATGAGTTTTTGATAAACAAAATAGGTTAGTACTGCGAAGTTGGAGCTATGCAGGAAAAATACTGGCCGTAGCTTTTTTTGTTCATCATGTTTATCCCGGAATAAAAAAAATGCAATTGGTTTAGTTATATCCGGATGCGAAATCATAAAAGCAGCATACAAATCAAGATTTTGGCTTTCCCATTTTTCGGCGTCATTATATTTTTTCGTATTAATATGGCTGATGATATTCTGGCCTAAAGGTTCCTGATCTGAATAAAAAAATACATCCGCATGATAACCACTATTCGCCTCATGATGAAAATGCCTTACCGGGAAAAAGTCTGTTCCCGCAGACATATACCAAAACAAATCAGTATTTCGGCCATCCAGGCTTTCTGTGAACTTGCTTTTCCAGCTTTGCCAGACATTCTGATGCTCAGTGCCAAGCACGGTGCAATTGTTGATGAATTGTAAAAACCCGGTTTTTGCGTTCAAAGTATTTAAATCTGCTTATTACTTTCTTTTCTTGGCTTTCTGCTGCTCACGAGCCATTTTTTCCATCCGCTCCTGCCATTTGGATTTCTTAACAGGTTTTTTCTTGTTCATAGCAATTTGCTTGCGGATTTTATCTTCATCAATAGAGCGTTTGATGAGATACATTTGTCCGAATGTTATCAGGTTTGCCAGCAGATAATAATAACTCAGCGCGGCAGCGTAATTGTTCAGGAAGAAAAGCAGCATTACAGGCATAATATACATCATGGTTTTCATGCCGGGCATTTGCTGACTGCTGCTGCCCATCATTTCGCTGTTGAGTTTTGTGTAGAAAATCGTAGAAATCGTCATCAGTAAGGTAAACAAACTGACATGGTCGCCGTAAAACGGAATCGTGAATGGAAGGTTCACGATAGAGTCATATGAGGACAAGTCCGTAGCCCATAAAAACGATTCCTGGCGCAACTCAATAGATGCCGGGAAAAAGCGGAACATGGCTATAAGAATAGGCAACTGCAACAGCATGGGCACACATCCTGCAGCCGGATTCACTCCTGCTTTTTTATAGAGGCTCATGGTGGCCTGCTGCTTTTTCATAGCATCCTCTTTCTTCGGATACTTTTTGCCTAGCTCTTCGATTTCGGGTTTCAGCGCCCTCATTTTAGCCTGAGAGCTGTAGGTTTTGTAAGCTATCGGGAAAAGCACCAGCTTCAACAGTATCGTAAGGATAAGAATGATGATACCATAATTGATGTTAAAACCTTCCAGATAGTTGAATACCGGAATTACGGCAAAACGGTTGATCCAGCTCAGGATACCCCAGCCAAGTGGTATAAGGTCTTCCAGGTCAAGTTCATATTTCCTGAGGATGTTGTATTTATTAGGCCCAAAATAGAACTGCATCGGGATTTCATAAACCTCGCCGGGTTCATAGGGCACACCAAACTGCGCGCTCATAGTGCGGAGGTAACGGCCGTTCTCCTCTTCACGGTCAGCGTGTTCATCTACTGTTCTTACTTCTGCATTATCAAATGCATTATCGGAGATTAGTACCGAAGAAAAGAACCTTTGCTTAAACGCAACCCATTTTAGTTTGGTGTTCAGCGACTCATCATCTTCCTCATTGGTTTCCGACAGGTTCTCAACATCATCATTAAAGTATTTGTAGTAAACCGTCGCTCCGTTGCCAATATTCCGGAGTTGCTTATCGTGACGATTTAGCTTGGCATTCCAGTCAAGGTTGATGTAGCTGACATTACGGGCAATATATTTGTCCATGCCCACGAATCGCACATCAAAATCAATCATATGATTATTGCCATAGAACACATAATTGTATTCAATAAAATTTTCGCGCTGATTATCAGGATAAACTCTGAAAGAGAAGGCCAGTGAGTCGTTGGCGTTAATATTGAATTTCTTTTGGTCGGTCTTGCCCTCACCGGGTAAGTGGGGTTCAAAGTAAAGCTGGTCTGTATTGACCGTACGGTTTTCAGAAAAGAAAGCGAAATTAAATTGTGATGAATCTTTTGTAAACAAAACCAGGGGAAGGGAGTCGTAAGTTTGATAATCCTTAAGCTCTACCTTGGCAATGCGACCGCCTTTATTGGTAAGCTGAACTTTTAACAGGTCGGTTTCAAAATAGAAGTCTTCTTCTTCACCTTTCGTGGCAGGCGTAAACGGGCCCAAATCCTGTTCTGTATAGGAACGCTCTTCTGTTTTTTCCGGTTCGGAGGTTTCCCGGGTGTCAGTTTTGGTTTCTTCTGCTTGCTGTTCCTGCTCACGCTGTTGCCTTTCATTTTCTTGCTGAACCTGCGCCAGCGAATCACGGATTTGCTGTTGCCTTAAAAGTTCTTCTTCAGAAGGCTGCTGCCAGATGCTGTATCCGATAAGGATAATAAAGATTAATAAAAGACCTGTGATTGTATTCCTGTCCATCAGAATGTTATTAAGTACCCATTAAAACGGGTGCAAAGATAAAGAAATGACAAGATTATAAAAGCATTGATTTCGAAATCTACTTTTTGTTTTCAAGTGCAGCCTTCACAAAGTTCACAAAAAGCGGGTGCGGACGGTCTACTGTGCTCTTATACTCAGGGTGAAACTGCACCCCTACATACCACGGATGATTTTCCAGTTCTACGATTTCCACCAGGTTTTGTTTTTCAAATATTCCTGTGGCCTTCATGCCTGCCTTCTCAAAAGCAGGTAGATATTCGTTGTTAAATTCATAGCGGTGACGGTGCCTTTCTTTTACAAGCGCTTTGCCATACGCCTCGTAAGCTTTGGATCCTTTTGTTAACGCGCATGAGTATGCGCCCAGGCGCATTGTGCCGCCCATCTCCTCTATATTTTTTTGTTCTTCCATGATATCGATAACCGGGAAGTTGGTTTCCTCATCCATTTCAGTAGAGTGGGCGTCTTCATAACCCAGCACGTTGCGGGCATATTCAATAACGGCACACTGCATGCCGAGGCAAATGCCTAAGAAGGGAATATTATTTTCACGGACATATTCGATGGCGTTGATTTTTCCGTCAATTCCGCGCTGACCGAAGCCGGGAGCTACCAAAACCCCGTCGAGGCCTTTCAGCCGCTCAATACCATCCTGGTGCTCCATGTCTTCTGCTTTCAGCAAACGAAGATGCACTTTGCACTGGTTAGCAGCGCCGGCATGAACAAAAGCCTCCATAATCGACTTATAGGCGTCTTTCAGTTCAATGTACTTGCCTACGAGGCCAATGATAACCTTTCCGCGTGGATTTTTCAGGCGATACAGAAAATCTTTCCAGCTCTCAAGGTCCGGCTGGTCATCTACAGGCATGCCCATTTTTTTGAGGGTTACCTGGTCGAGTTTTTCTTTTTGGACAAGCAGCGGTACATCGTAAATAGAGCTGGCATCAATCGATTCAATTACAGCCTCCTCATCCACGTTGCAGAAAAGGGCAATTTTTCGTCTGAGTCCGCTGTTGATATTCCGTTCTGCACGGCAAACAATAATGTCTGGCTGAACACCGGATTCCTGCAGGGTTTTTACAGAATGCTGCGTAGGCTTGGTTTTTAACTCTCCCGCTGCTGCAAGGTAGGGAACCAGCGTAAGGTGAATCACCAGCGCGTCTTTTCCCATCTCCCAACGAAGCTGACGTACCGCTTCAATATAGGGCAACGATTCTATATCGCCTACGGTGCCGCCAATTTCAGTGATGATAAAGTCATAATCGCCTTTGTTGCCTAAGGTTTTGATGCGGTTTTTGATTTCATCCGTGATGTGCGGAATTACCTGAACCGTTTCACCCAAAAAATCACCACGACGCTCTTTTTCTATCACAGAACGGTATATAGCGCCGGTAGTTACGTTATTGGCTTGTGAAGTAGACTTCCCGATAAAACGCTCGTAATGCCCCAGGTCCAGGTCTGTTTCCGCTCCGTCTTTGGTAACATAGCACTCCCCGTGCTCGTAAGGATTTAACGTGCCCGGGTCCACATTGATATAGGGATCCAGTTTTTGAATGGTAATTTCATACCCCCGCGCCTTGAGGAGTTTCCCCAGCGAGGCTGAAATGATGCCTTTACCCAGAGAAGATGTAACGCCGCCTGTAACAAAAATATACTTAGCCATAACCCCGATTTTTTTGGAAAGTGCAAAAGTACAACATCTTTTATGAAAATTCACTCCTTTTGTTTTAGTTTCAAAGGGCTTTGTGGCAGTGTTGAAAACTCTCAAAAAGATTGTATTTTTGTTTAAAATAATTTAAGATGAGCAACATTGAAATGACAGCTATATTTGAACCATGCAAGGAAGGCGGCTATATTGCTTATCTAGAAGAAATTCCAGGCATTAATAGTCAAGGGGAAACAATCGAGGAGGCCAAAGAAAATCTGACTGAAGCAATTAATATTGTGTTTGAAGAGAGGAGATCAAACCTGAGAAAAAACAAAAATAAAGGAGTAATGAAGCTAACAACTCAAACGCTTACTTTTAATCTGTAGTGAAAAGGAAAAAACTAATCAAGTACCTTGAAGAACATAATTGTATACTCATTAGGGAAGGCGGAAAGCACTCTCTTTATAGAAAACCGGGGATTTATCAACAGTGCCAAGGCATTCAGATATAAAGGAAAACTTATGTAGAAAAATTTGCAAAGACCTGGGAATCCCTGATATCTTGAAGAAATAAATGCAATTGGGTTTTAAATAGACTCTACAGAGTATTCAGGAAATGACTATTTCGGACATAAAACCGATTTAGAAGCCTCTACTTCCAGTGTAACTCGAATAAGAAATTGCTTTGAAATTAAATACGGGAAATATCACCAAATTCCGGAATAAATATCGCATTCAGTCGGCTCGTTTGAAAAATTGGGATTATGGCTGGAATGCGGCATATTTTGTGACCATTTGCACAGCAAACAGGGAATTTTCATCATTTATACGGATACGAGTGTATTCTTTCATTAATTTTGCACCTGTTAAATCATCGAAGGCAAAAATTGCCCTAAAATCATGCAGACATTTATACACTACTTTTTGCATTTAGTATTTCCATTTTTTATTGCTTACGGATTTTTTAGAAACGATTGGAAAAAAGTCTATTTAATACTTCTTGCCACCATGTTGGTTGACATAGACCATTTACTTGCGGATCCGATTTTTGAGGCAAACAGGTGCAGTATAAACTTTCACCCGCTGCATACTTATTATGCGATGATTGTTTATGCAATAATGCTGTTCTTACGTAAGCCCTTTAATATAATTGGCATAGGACTATTATTCCATATGCTGACGGATTTCATCGTCTGTATGATGATGTATTCTGAATGCAAAGACTGTTTTTCAGACTCACCTGCAATTGAACTTTTAAGTGCAACTTCAAAGGTTTTCGGAATATGAAAATTCAAAGTTTATATGCAGGATGATTAACAGATGTTTACAATAGAAAAGCCAGGTGTGAATCATCCGCAATTAATCGCAGCACGATTCGGGAAACGCTACTGAGATTAACCCAGCGCTGAACCAACCTAAAAGTATGGATTAACCTGCTAACAAAAGGCAAGCAGCTCTTTTATGTTGTCAGAGAATATTAACTTTTTGTGATGGTAATGTGCGCGGACTTTGTGATCAATATTGCCGGCATTTCCATATATTGCCAATCAGATTATTTATAGTAATTTTAGGGGTAATTTACAAAACATTTTAAATATAAAAAAACCGATTTGGACAAGTATAAAAGACGAACGGTAATGGCGTAACCAGCTTCAGGGGCCGTCTTTATACTGTAGGATAGATTAGGGCAACAACTAACCTGTCAAATAAGGGAATAATAGCTATGAAAACAAAAGTCAGTGACCTTGTCGACTTAGAGAAAGTAAGTGAATTATTAGAGGGATTTTACAAAACAACCGGATTTGTAACTGCCATTTTAGACCTTGAAGGCAATGTGCTGTCTAAATCAGGGTGGAGGCAGATTTGCACCGATTTTCACCGTGTGCATCCCGAATCATCAAAAAGGTGCACTTTGAGTGATACCTTGTTGGCAGACAAAATGGAAAAAGGCGAAAAATACCGTGCCTATACATGCCTTAACGGACTGACAGATGTGGCCGTGCCCCTGAAAATACATGGGCAACACGTTGCCAACCTGTTTTCAGGGCAATTCTTTTTTGAAGAACCTGATGTTGATTTTTTCAAAAAGCAGGCAATAACATTTGATTTTAATGAAAAAGAATACATCGATGCACTGAGAAAAGTGCCTGTTGTCTCAGAGGAAACGGTGAAAACGGCTATGGACTTTCTGCTGAAAATGACTGATTTAATAAGCGAGCTGGGGGTTGAAAAAACGGAGCAAGCTGAATTAAATAAAATCCTGAAAGAAAGTGAAAATAAATATCGAACAATCTTTAACTCAACTGGAACAGTTACCATGCTGGTAAGGAACAACACTTACATAGAAATGGCCAATGATGAAGCAGAAAGGGTTACAGGCTTTACAGCCGAAGAGCTGGCAGGCACCAAATGGACAGACCACGTTGCCCCACATAGCCTGGATAAAATGATGCATTATCACAAAATAAGGCGCTCAAATCCAGGAATAGCTCCCAGCCAATATGAAGTTGACCTGATACATAAATCCGGTGAAATCCGACGCTCATTACTAACGATCGGCATGATACCCCATTCAGAGCTTAGTATTGTTACGCTTATAGACATAACCGAAAGTTATAAAGCAACCCAAAAACTAAAAGAAAGCGAAGAAAAATTAAATGAAGCACAGCAATTGTCACATGTGGGTAGCTGGGAGTATTTTACTGAAAATCATGTTGTAGACTGGTCTAGAGAATTGTACAATATTTTTGAAATACCTTATGATTTACCGGCTCCAAAGTTTTCTGAACAAAAACCTTTTTATACTAAAGAAAGTTTTTCAAAACTTGAAAAAGTTGTTCAGGAATGCGTGACAAATGGGACCCCATATGAAGTAGAGCTGGATATTATTGCATCAAGTGGAGCCATTAAGCAGATAATCTCCAAAGGGAAAGCCAAAAAAGATTCGGACAATAATGTTATAGGAACCTATGGAACAGCCTTGGATATTACCAAACGAAAGAAAATGGAACAAGAGTTAATCGAAGCCAAGGAAAAAGCCGAGGAAAGCGACCGTCTAAAGTCTGCATTTCTTGCAAACATGAGCCATGAAATACGTACGCCCATGAATGGGATTTTGGGGTTTACAGACTTGTTGAAAGAACCGCAGCTTGATGGGGATCGAAAAGAAAGGTACCTACAGGTGATTGAGGGAAGCGGAAAACGGATGCTTGATACGATCAACGACATCATTGATATTTCAAAAATTGAATCCGGACAGGTTAAAGTTGAAAAATCGGTGTTTTCGGTAAACAGGATACTCGATGAACAGTTTAGCTTTTTTCAGAGAGAAGCGAATTCAAAAGGCCTGGAGCTCATTTACAACACTGTTCTTCCAGAAAAAAACTCGAGTATTCTGACCGATCAGCATAAACTGGAAGGAATCCTGATTAACCTGATAAAAAATGCAATCAAGTATACAAATCAGGGTGAAATAGAAATGGGTTGTGCCCTGAAAGATAACAAGGATAGTAAACACCTGGAGTTTTTTGTCAGGGATACGGGTCTCGGAATACCTTCCGACAGGATTGATCACATTTTCAACCGCTTTGAGCAGGCTGATATTGAGGATAAAAAAGCTATGGAAGGCTCGGGGCTGGGCCTCGCCATTTCCAAATCGTATGTGGAAATGCTGGGTGGTGAAATCAGCGTAAAGTCCAAAGAAGGAGAAGGCTCCACATTTACTTTCACCATCCCTTATGCTACCCGGGGTGCATATGATAGCGCCGAAAAAAACCCAGAGAAAATGGAGCTTCAGGCACCTTTCAAAAATGCTTCAGTCATAATAGCTGAAGATGACGCGGATAGCCAGTTGTTTTTTCAGACGATATTGAGAAATAATTTCGATAAAATCATCTGCACTGCCACCGGAAAAGAAACAATAGAAGCCCTGAAAGAGAATCCAAATACCAGCATCATCCTCATGGACATAAAAATGCCTGAAATGAATGGTCATGATGCCACACGGGAGATTAGAAAGTTTAACCAGGATATAAAAATCATTGCCCAAACCGCATACGGACTGTCTGGTGACGCGCAAAAAGCCCTGGATGCAGGATGTGATGATTACATTTCAAAACCGATAAAAAAGGAAATACTTTTTGATAAGATAAGGGCATGCATGGATAAAAAAAAACATGTAATCGAGTAAGCAACGGGTGAACTGAGATTCTGTCCGTGCCCTTTCTCACTGCCTTATCCAGCCTAAGGCGAACATCCAGGCTGTTTGGCTTTCCTTTAGGGCCGGCAGGCTTTTCTTCTTAGGTTACCCTAAGGACTTTCCTTGTTATATTTATTGAACTTTTATTATTTTTACCACTTAAGGCAAACATGCCATATGCACTATTTAGGGAGAGTTATGGTGTTTTAGGGTATCGTTTTTTGCAAAGTTTTTATTGGGCGGACCAGAAAAGATCGTTGTAAAAAACCAAATGGTAGAAATAGCTTTCCCTTGGAGGGCGTATAGGAAATAACCAATTTGAACAATTTTAAATTAAAATGAAAAAGACATTAGCGGCACAGGAAAAAATTGAAACCAGATTCAGGCAACAAGTACAAAATGATAAAAAAGTAAAGAATGCTTATCTGCTTGTTCAATCCGAAAAGATAGGTGTTGACATTAATATTGCCGAAGGAAAAACAGGAGATATTCAGGCAAATCCAAAGCAGGCCAGCCACCTTGCTTCCGTGGGCAAATTGTTTACCGCCACTGTTACAGGTATGCTGCACGACAAAGGTCTGCT
This sequence comes from Bacteroidota bacterium, assembly GCA_051747665.1. Classification (GTDB taxonomy): domain Bacteria; phylum Bacteroidota; class Bacteroidia; order Bacteroidales; family JAIPAH01; genus JAIPAH01. Next base: position 9,523 of record JBNJGK010000062.1, read on the forward strand.
GAATTTCGATGATTCAATTGCGCAATACCTTGATGCAGGCCTGGTGCGCGGTTTGCATGTCTATAAGGGCAAAGATTACTCAGGCAATATCAGCATCAAACATCTGTTGAAGCAAACCTCCGGGTTAAATGATGTCTTTTTTCCATTGCTTGAAAAGATGACGAACGACCCAAATCTTGAAATGACGGTAAAGGAGGCGCTGGAATGGGGAAAAGCGAATCGTAAGCCCGTTGGTAAGCCTGGTCAGAAACATTTCTATACAGATACAAATTATTATTTATTGGGTTTAATCATAGAAAATATCACCAAAAAACCGTTTCACGAAGCTGTTCATGAACTGATTCTGGAGCCTTTGAAAATGGATAATGCGTACATCAATGGGTATTCCGAACCAAAAAACAAACCTCAATATCCTCCTGCGAATATCTATCTTTCCAATACTAACTTTATTGAAAATAAAAGAATAGCAAAGATTGACTATGCCGGGGGAGGTGTAGTGGCCCCCTTGAGCGAATTTTTTGTTTTTATGAAAGCTTTGGTTAATGGCCAATTGGTAAAGGAAGCTACTTTGAATCAAATGATTTATGATGATGTGAAAATGGGTTTTCCGGCCATAGGGTTTAATTATGGTTATTCTGTATGGAAGCCCAGAGCCATTCCACTATTAATGCCCGAAAAGTATTTTTGCTGGGGTTGTGTTGGTGTTACCGGAGCTTTCATGTTCTACCATCCGCAAACTGAAGCCTATGTTATAGGTACATTTAATGATAAATCGTATACCTCTAAAGCCTTAAGATTTATGCTAACCAAAGTTATTAAACCTTTACTGAAAACTAAATAAACCAACGTGGACAAGCCACAACCGAACAAGAAATCACAGATTTCAAAATACAAATAACATACCGAAGCCTCGGTATCAATTCACAAACTCAATACCGGTTTACGAGGTAAAAGAATGGTTTTTTAGTTTGCAAATCGTATTAGATTATCCATCAAAACATTTCCTAAAACAATGGCTACTATTTTAGATGGGAAATAAGTAATTGGATCGTCTGATTGACAGCGACAAACGGCACCGCATTTTTTTTTCGTAATTTTGTAAATAGCGTCAATACATGATCTGAGCGTTGGGAAAATATAATATTAGCTGACAGGAGATAAAAACGCAAAGAATGGATTTGACTCACAAATAAATTGTTTACAGAAACGTATAATAGACATTACTTATGAAAAACAACATGAAATTACCACTTGCAATGATAATTGCATTTTTATTTTCCTTTACTTCCCATGCTCAAAATGTTTTTGATGATTTTGAAGGGAATGGAACCATCACAACCTGGTATGGCGATGATTGTGAGTTTGATACAAATTACAGTAACCCTTTTCCAGAGGGGATTAATACCTCTCAAACTGTTATGAGATACAATGATACCGGAGGTCAGTATGCTAATGTAGGCTTTGATACAGAGCATAATTTTGACTTGACGCAAAACTATACTTTCTCCTTAAAAATATATATTCCTTCAGACAGCTTAACAGGTGACCAACCTAACCAGGTTTCTTTAAAGCTTCAAAACCGCTTTCTGGATCAGCCCTGGAGCACCCAAAGTGAAATAATACACGCTGTAAGCCTGGACCAATGGCAAACAATCAGCTTTGATTTTAAAAACGATGATTACATAAATCTTGACGAGAATTCGCTGCCGCCTACCGAGCGAACTGATTTTAACCGCGTACTTATTCAGGTTAACGGCGAGAACAATACGGATCTGGTGATTGCGTACATAGACGACTTTGAGTATGATGGGGTCGTTGAAGATGATCCTGATGAATATAGCCTGATTTGGGCTGACGAGTTCAACACCGACGGAGCCATAGACCCGGACAAATGGTTTCATCAAACCAAATTGCCTAACGGAAATAGCTGGTTCAACAATGAAATCCAACATTACACTGACCGTACTGATAATGCTGTGGTTGAGGATGGAATATTAAAAATTACTGCCAAAAAAGAAACCTACACAGATCAGGGTGTAACCAAAGATTATACTTCCGCAAGGCTGAATTCCAAGTTTGCCTTCACTTACGGAAAAGTAGAGGTGAAAGCCAAACTGCCCGCGGGTGTCGGAACATGGCCTGCGATTTGGATGCTCGGAAAAAACATCAATGAAGATGGTGCTTATTGGGAAACTCAGGGATACGGAACTACTGGCTGGCCTGACTGCGGCGAGATAGACATTATGGAGCACTGGGGAAGTGACCAAAACTTCGTGCAGAGCGCCACGCACACACCGTCTAGTTATGGAGCTACTGAAAATCACGGCGGCCAAACCATATCTACAGCAAGTACCGAGTTCCATGTATATTCGCTGGAATGGATGCTCGATAAACTCGTATTTGCCGTGGACGGAAATACCCATTTCGTTTATGAGCCGCAAGTGCAAAACGCGGATACCTGGCCTTTTGACGCTGACCAGTATTTGCTGCTGAATATTGCCATACAACCCAGCATTGAGGATGACTTTACGGAAAGCGCGATGGAAATTGATTATGTGCGCGTATACCAGCGAGACGATTTAGGTATTGGCAGCGTAGAACAGGACAAAGGCGTGCAGGTTTATCCCAATCCGGTTAATGACCAGTTAAAACTAATTTTTGATGATATTCCGGAAGGGGAAACCGCGGGTTTAAGAATCTACAATCTGAGTGGACAACTTGTTAAAGAAGAAGAGATTTCTACCGAATCCAATCAAATTTCGTTAAACGGACTTGGCTCATTACCAAAAGGAGTGTATTCGGGTACGGTAAACATTCAGAATAATCATTACAGCTTCAAGATGGTCAAATAAAAGATCGCTTTTTTGGATTAAAAACTCCGGGACGATTGGATAATTAAGCTTTCTCCCGGAGTTTTTGTTTGCATGCTATGCTTTGCTTGTAATTTTTGATTGTGAGAAAAGCTAATGAAAGCAAAAGCAAAAGCTGTTTAAGTACTGATTTATGGCTGCGTCGTGCAGCTCAGTTTAATATTTTAAAGGCGTTTTCACAGTTTATTGCAGGGATGAAAAGATTATCCGGCAAAAGAATGATGCGTTCATATTGAATAAAAAATTGAGCCGGAAAATTGAAAAAATCAATTGAAACAACATGAGGTTTTATTAATATACCTTGTCGTAAACTGAAAAAACGAAAGGGTTATAGTAAAAATGGGCTGAAAAGTTTTATATATTTACATCTTATTAACAAAACACGAAAACTTATGCATCAGTCTAAAAAATCCAAATTAAGCTTTTTTATTTATTTACTTCCGCTTATTGCATTACTTTCAGGTTGCCAGCAACGCGATAAAATAACAAACTTAGAGCAATTAAAAGATAGAGAATTTGCTGTTCCTACAGGAACTATTGCGGATGAATTGGTGTTATCGCGCTTTCCGGAGGCGGATTTCAAATACTTTAATAATGTTTTGGATGCCTGCCTTGCCGTTAAAGGAAATAAAGCTGATGCGGCAGCATATGACGAGCCAATTTTAAGAAATATAGCTGCAAAAAACACCGGCCTTAAGGTATTACCCAATATGATAACCAAAGATAATTATGGCTTTGCAGTAAGAAAAACAGACACAGAATTGAAAGAAGCCATTGATAAGGTATTGAAAGAAATGACAGATAGTGGAGAATACTATAAGATGCTGAAAAGATGGCTTCCTGATAAAGGAGATCCGGCGCCTATGCCTGAAATTGAAACAGGCAGTAACGGGGTTTTGGTGCTTGGAACGGCAGCCACTACAGAGCCTTTTTCTTTTGTGGATGGCTCACAAAATATTGTAGGGCTTGATATTGAAATTGCCCGGAGGGTGGCTAAGTCGCTGGACAAAAAACTGGAAGTGGTGAATATGGAGTTTGGCTCAATGATTCCTGCCTTAGATTCAAAGAAAGTGGATATGATTGGAGCATGCATCACTATTACAGATGAACGCGCTGAAAAAGTGTTGTTTTCTGAGCCCTACTATGAAGGAGGTATTGCAGCCCTGGTCAGAGAATAAGTCATGAAGCAGCAAATAGTATTTATTTTTATAGCAGGAGTATTTATCTTTTATTCCTGCAAATCTGATTCACCTTCTTTAGAGTCACTGGAGAACTTTAATCAAAGTAATGTTGCTATTGGAGCGATGACTGGTTCTACAGGAGAAATGCATTCAGAAATGAAGTTTCCTGAAGCAACTACCAAAAGCTTTGATGATATCATGGATGGAATTGCAGCCCTCAAGTCCGGACAAATCGAAGCTGTCATTACAGCGTATCCTACAGCGCTTAATGTGGTGAAGCACAATCCTGACCTGAAGCTGATTGCAGAACCCGTAGATTATGAAAATACGGCCATGGCAGTGAAAAAGGAAAATGCATCGCTTTTGCGGGATCTGGATTCCCTCATTAGGGTTTTTAAATCTGATGGAACGCTGGAAGAGATGAAGAAGCGCTGGCTTAAAGAAGACCTTTCACCTTATGAGAGGGCTGAAATCTCACTGCCAAAGAAGGGAAATACGCTAAAAGTCGGAACCAGTGCAACGCGTGAACCGTTTGCCTTTGTTGATGAAAACCGGCAGGTTACCGGGCATGACGGCGAATTGGCCAGGCGCATCGCCGCGGCATTAGGTCGGCCCATCCAGTTTTCAGATATGAAGTTTTCGGCCTTGATTCCGGCTTTGCAGTCTGGAAAGATTGATGTTATTATTACAGGTATGACAGCCACTGAAGAGCGGGCAAAATCAGTAAACTTCACACAGCCCTATTTTAAAAATTCACAGGTATTAATTGTGAAAAACGTATCCAAAATTTCACAATCAGAGGCTTATGCGGAAACCTCAGAAAAAACTTTTGAAGAGCTGGATGATATTGCAGGTAAAAGGGTAGGGGTTTATGCCGGTACAATCCATGATGAGTTTGTTCAGGAAAATTACCCAAGCGCCCGGATTTACCGGTTTAATGCTCCCGCTGATATTGTTTTAGCACTGAGGTCAGGAAAAATTGATGTGGCCTTTTTGGATTTGGTTTCAGCTAAGGTGATGCTAAAAACCAACCCGGAAATTGGGATTTTAACAGAAGATGCACTTTCTTTGCCGGTTGCTGCGGGGTTTCGTCAGGAAAATCAACAATTGCTTAAGGATTTTAATGATTTTCTGAAGGAAATCAAAGCTGATGGAACCTATGACACAATTTATCAACGATGGTTTGTTGATGATCCGGAAGAGGCAGTGATGCCGGAGTTTAGTTTTGACAAGGAAGGGGAGCTCATTTCCCTCGCCGTAGCCGTGGGTGATTTACCCAATTCGGCTATTGTAAATGATGAGCACGTTGGTTTTGATATCGAGATGATCAAAACCTTTGCTCAGAACAGAGGCTATCAGCTCAAAATTTCTACAATGGAATTTGGCTCTCTGATAGCAGCGCTCTCTTCAGGTAAAGCTGATATTATTGCTGACGGCATTGCTATCACTGAGGAAAGAAAGGAGAAAGTAGCTTTTTCAGATAGTTACAACACCTTTAAAACCGGTGTGTTGGTACTGAATAAGTATCTTTCCGGAGCCTCGTTAACTGATAATCAAGTCAATGAAGATAAAAACAAACATATGGAACTAACATTTTTTCAGGAAATTGCTGACAGTTTCTACAGCAATATTATTCATGAAAAACGCTATTTACTAATTTTGGATGGGTTGAGAACCACCGTTATTATTTCCGTATTAGCCACGATATTAGGAACCTTACTGGGAGCATTAATCTGTTTTATGCGCATGTCTAAAAACAAACTGATGAACTCATTTTCCTCGGTCTACATCTCTGTGTTGCGAGGCACACCAGTATTGGTGGTTTTGATGATTATTTTTTATGTGATATTTGCTTCCGTAGATATTTCGCCCGTGATGGTAGCTGTTTTGGCTTTTGGGTTCAATTTTGCAGCTTATGTTTCGGAAATGTTCCGTACTGGCATACAAAGTATTGACAGAGGTCAAACGGAAGCGGGCATTGCTTTGGGGTTTTCTAAAGTAAAAACCTTTATCCATATTGTAATGCCGCAGGCTATCAGAAGGGTATTGCCTGTATACAAAGGTGAAATGATAGCCATGGTTAAAATGACGTCTATTGTGGGTTATATTGCTGTGCAAGACCTTACTAAAGCAGGTGATATGATTCGAAGCCGAACCTTTGATGCTTTCTTTCCGTTGATTATGGTAGCGGTATTATATTTCCTGATTTCCTGGTTGCTTATGCTGGCCTTAGGCTATGCTGAGAAAAAAACAAACCCAAAGTTGCAAAAAAGAACGGCATAAAAA
>JBNJGK010000063.1:0-15617 GCA_051747665.1 Bacteroidota bacterium
AGGGCAAGTGCACATAGATGGTATAGACCATGAAGGCATTTATAACCGTGAAGAAAAGAGATACACCCACAAATTGCGGCTGATTAAGACGTTGTTGTAAAAATTGATGATCAGTTTGTCTTTATTTATTCCCGTAGTTTTTTTCTTTCTACATTTCAAAATCTAAAGATTTTTTCGTTAAAAATGCCCCCTAAAAACAAGTCTGAAAATGGGATTAAAAAGAACCACTCCACTAGTAAAATGAAAATATTGCCCGGACTCCCCTAATTTTCAATACTTTGAATCAGAATACTACTTAAAAATTCTACGTTTTGCTTTTCGAATCAGGTAAAACATAAATAAAATGCAGTGCATATTAATTGTCTGTAAATTTTAACATCATTGAAAGTTCATATTTCAAAGTTTAATGTATTTTTGTAGCTCAAAGGATTTAACAAATTTTAATATACGCTAAATCAAAACTAAATTCAATCTTATGAGAAAACTTACGGTTGCAGCGCTTTTAGCATTTGCTTTTCTGCTTTCAGGAATCAATGCGAAAGCGCAAACGGTTAGTGGTACAATTTTAGATGCGGAATCAAATGAACCGCTCATTGGTGCTACTATTCAAATTGAAGGTACTTCTATGGGTACAGCAACTTCATTAGACGGCACCTTCTCTTTCGAAGGAAAATTAGGAGACCAAAAGCTGGTGATTTCTTTTGTGGGATACATCAAGAAAGAAATGGACATCACCATCAATGAAGGTGAAAACGACATTGGAGAAGTGATGCTATCACCAGATGCTATCGGTCTTCAGGAAATTAAAGTTGTTTCTTCGTATGCCAAAGACAGGGAAACACCGGTCTCGATATCTACTATCGAGCCACAGGATATTGACGAAAAATTAGGGTCAAAAGAGTTCCCTGAGATTCTGGAGACTACACCCAGTGTTTATGCCACAAAACGTGGTGGTGGTTATGGAGACTCCCGAATTAACCTTCGGGGTTTTGACTCAGACAACATCGGAGTATTGATTAATGGTATTCCGGTAAACGATATGGAAAGCGGCCAGGTGTACTGGTCAAACTGGGCCGGACTCTCTGATGTAACCCGCACTATGCAGGTACAGCGTGGTTTAGGCGCTTCCAAACTTGCCCTTTCTTCTGTTGGTGGTACTATCAACATTATTACAAAATCCACAGATGCAAATAAAGGCGGTTCTGTTTACATGGCTACAGGAAATAACGCCTATGCCAAGCGTTCGTTTACTGCTTCTACAGGTTTGATGGATAATAACTGGGCTATTACGCTAAGTGGTTCTCTCACTACCGGAGACGGATACGTGAAAGCCACCAACTTTAAAGGATACTCCTATTTTGCGAACGTGTCTAAAAAGATTAACGATGACCATTTCCTTTCGTTAACTGCTTTTGGCGCTCCGCAATGGCACAATCAGCGAGGCACCTGGCATTATATTGACTGGTATCGCGATCAAAAAGACGGCATTCAGGCCAGCTCTGACTATGGTATCCGCGAAGGCGAAATCTATAATACCGGCTATTCATACAACGAATACCATAAGCCCCAGATATCATTAAACCATAACTGGAAAATAGACCGTAACACATCACTGAACACATCGCTTTACGCCTCTTTCTCAAGCGGTGGCGGACGTCGTGTTGACGGCCCAAATAACCAATGGCTTGAATACCAGTACCCTACTGGAGAACCTTATGAAATGACTAAACTGACACCTGATGGCCTCTTAGACTACGATGCTGTAATGGAAGAAAATGCAAACTCTGATATTGGATCCTTAGCTATTATGGGCCGCGCCGTGAACCGTCACGACTGGTACGGAATTCTTTCCAATTACAACAAAGAAATAGAAAACCTCACACTTACAGGAGGATTTGACGGCAGGTATTACAAAGGATATCATTACAAAGAAATCACAGACCTATTAGGCGGAGATTTTTTCACAGACGAAGGAAATATTAACCGCGATGATGATAAACCGCTACAACCCGGTGACAAATACAGTTATTACAACATCGGAGAAGTTGCCTGGGGAGGTCTTTATACGCAAGCCGAATACGTTGTTGACGAGTATTCAGCTTTCATCAACCTGGCCGGTTCAAACACACGCTATCGCCGTATTGATTATTTTACTTATGCTGATGATGATCCGCAACAAAAGTCAGATTGGGTTGACTTCTGGGCATACAGCGCCAAAGGAGGTGTAAACTATAACATCAATGCCATTCACAACGTTTTTGCAAATGTTGGATATTTCACAAGAGCGCCCTGGTTCCGTTATGCTTTTATCGGCTATACCAATGAAATAAACGAAGAAGCCAAGCACGAGAAAATTTTCTCTGCCGAGTTAGGATACGGTTATACAACGCCTACTTTTAATGTTGACCTTACATTATACAGAACCAATTGGATTGACAAAGCCTTAACTCGCAGATTTGGAGCTGATATTGCCAACCTTACAGGATTGAACGCCCTGCACCAGGGGATTGAAATGGTTATCAACGCCAACCCAAGTGATAAACTTAAATTAAATGGTATGGTTTCCGTTGGTGACTGGTCCTGGACAGACAATCTGATTGCAGACATTTTCAATGATGATCAGGAATATATCGGCACAGCCAACGTCTATGCCAAAGACCTGAAAGTAGGTGATGCCGCTCAAACCACAGCTTCTTTGACTGCCGATTACGAAGCTTTTAAAGATTTCAATATCGGCTTAACTTTCAGACATGCAGGTAACCTTTACTCACAATTCGACGTTGAAGAAAGAACCTCAGCGGCCGAAGAGGGTGTGCAACCCTGGGAAATGCCCGCCTATCAGTTGCTGGATACCAGAATACGGTATAACTTCAAGATTGGAGATTATGATGCTACTTTGATAGGAAACGTAGATAACCTCCTGGACACCGAATATATTGCTGATGGCATAGACGGTGAAAATCATGATATGCATACATCCCCTGTTTACTTTGGGTTTGGAAGAACCTGGAGAGCAAGTCTCAAAATTAATTTTTAATTATAAAAAAGGAAAAGAACCATGAAAAAAATAACAAGCATATTTTCCTATTTGTTACTTGCAACAGTGATCCTTTTCACTGCCTGCAACCCTAATGAGGAAATTTACGACGAGCTGGATGAAGTAGACACAGGACTTCAAAAAGAAATAGAAGTTACGCTCACATCCAGCGATTATCAGAATATTGCTGATCTGGCTTACGAAGATGCCACAACGCCTGAGGACTCAAGCAAAGCAGCTTTTATTGAAGCCAATCAATATTTTAATGATGATATTCCCGCAGCGGATTATGTAACTTACTACCTTGATGACACTTATGGAGCATACGGATTAAATTCCAGCGCTGAAGTTACTTTTGACTATAACGGTCAGTTGCCGGAAGAATATGAGCAATACACGATGGCCGACGAGTACGAGTTGGGGAACGCTGATTATAATCTTGCTGGTTTCGAAGTCGGAGCCACCAAGTACTTCTTTCCAGACATGCCAGCAGAGCAATTGCTCCCGGATGTTTTAGCAGAGGCCATTTCCAATGCACAGGAAGATGATATTCTTTTAGTGTCATACGAGCAATCTGATGTAAACCCATCCATCGACACAACAAACACACAGGACATCCCCATCTATGAGGAAGATTTCTTCCCCGAAGATGATGGTTTTGGATCTTTTACAGCTTTAAATGTTTCAGGAGATCAGGAATGGTACTGGCAAGAGTATGGTGATGGATGTGCAACAATGAGTGGATTTGATGGTTCTGCTCAAAATAACGAAAATCTTTTGGTTTCTGAAGCCATTTCATTGGAAGATGTAGAAGAAGCTAAGCTGAATTTTAACCAGGCTGTAAATTACATGGATGATGCTTACTGGGATCAACTCAAAGTTTTGGTTACAGATGACTATAATCCGGATAGCCCCATCGATTCACCATGGGATGAGCTAACAGTACCCAATTTACCTCCCGGAGACAACTGGTCGTTTTATTCTTCAGGAGATATTGACTTAACCTCATACGCAGGGAGCACTATCCATATTGCATTTTTCTATACTTCCAGCACGGAAAATGCCGCAACATGGGAAGTAGGTCAAGTGGATGTACTTACACCAGGAGATGCTGCTATCGAAGGAGCTGAGCCATATACGGTGGAAACATATTATGAATTTGACGGAGATGAATGGGCTACGATTGATGATGTGTATTACCTGAATGCGCACGACTACGATGAAATGGGCAGCCCCGGTCAATATGACAATTTCAGCGGTTCTGATTTGCCAAAAGATTACTTGCTGAATTTTGTAGAAGCCAAATATCCACTGGCTCAAAACGAAGTTTCTAAAACTATCGTTTATAAATTCTATAATGGTTCTACTACCATAAAGCTTGCAAGTACCTTTACCGCAGAAAATGGAGAGTGGACTTCATCATTCAACTATATCGACCAAACTACTCAACGTTTTCTGGTAGCCGAAAAACGCGGCAACTGGATATTTGATCCGACAGTAAGGTTTACAATGAGTTCTTCAGACTACCAATACATTGTGGATGCAGTTCAGGAAGAATACGGAAGCGAGTTTTTAGATAGCTATGGTACCGGTGAATTCTATACCGGAGCTAATTCATATTATAACAACTTCGACATCAGAATCAGCCAACGTCTTGATTATGAGCCGGAAACATTTGAAGGTTTATCAGATGAAGAAGCAAATAACCTTATCATTCAGCGATTGGTATTGGCAATGCAGTTGCTTTTGGAAAACAAGTATCCTGATGCCGAACCGCAAGTCAGCGGCGTTGATGTACACTACATTGTTACTTTTGAAAGCTACAACAATGACTTTAGCAGAAGCACCTGGGTAGCCGATATGCGTTGTGTATCAGCAGGAAACCCACCGGAATTTGAACTGGTTGACAACACCTTCATGAGAGATGGTGAGCCTGTAACCGTTCCGGAATAAAAATATCTTTTGATTTTACAGAAAGGGGATGGTCAACAAATCATCCCCTTTTTTTGTATATTTATTTCATGAAGAAAATTATTCTGTACATATTGCTGTTGACTGGATTGCAAGGGTGCATAAACACCAAGTCATCCAGCCGTTATGCTGAAACGCCTCAGAAAAATGAACGCCTGGAAGCGCTCGACAGGGTGACGCCACAAAGCATACAGGTTTATGCTGCTGCTACATACGAAACATTCACCTTCGACGCTGATATGCAATACACCAATGCTAAGCTCAAAGATATCCAACTTCAGGATTTTGAATCCGAAGGCTCCACAGAATCATCGATGGCTACGGCAGCAATCATCAAGTCCAATTCAGACAAAAGCATTCTTCTTACATGTTATCATATTTTCAATTATCCTGATACCGTACGACAATATTATTACAGGAGCGATGGCAGCCGGACCGCGTTTCTGAGAAGCATATCGGTTAAAACCTCTCAAAAGAATTTTACAAAACAATCAGGAAAAAACCAGGATTTGAATTTTATCGCATCGGATGAAAACCTTGATCTTGCCTTTTTAGCATTCGATAATCCGGAACAGAACGAAATACCATATAGCACAGAAACCACCAAAGCCCAATCCATTAAAACGGGAGAAACCGTATTTATCCCGGGATTCCCTTCAGGATACAAAATGGTTACAAAAGCCACGGTTAGTAAGCCCAACCCCAATAAGCCAGCGGCTATCATGCTCGATGCCAATTTCAACCGGGGCTTCAGCGGAGCGCCTTTTTACGTTTATTCAGCCAAGCAAGAAAAAATGTTGCTTGCCGGAATTGTTACTACCGCTGCTTCAGAAACTAAAAACATCCTGGCACCGGAATACCAAAGCCATTTGAAAATGTATGATCCTTCAGAGCCTTATCAGGGACCGTTATTTGTAGAGCGCGATGAACGGGTAAAGTACGGAATCACGTTCACAGTGACCACTGAAAAACTTAACGATTTCTATAAACAGGAAAAAGCACGTTTTGAAGAGGAAAGCATTAATTTAGACGCTGTATTCAATTAAAACCATCATGAAATACTTTCTTACAATTGCTTTTGTCGTCCTTTCATTTCAGCTAACTCATGCCCAGGAAGCTAAAGGAAAATATGTACTAATGGTTTCCTTAGACGGATTCCGCTGGGATTATCCCGACATGTATGACACGCCGTTTCTGGATTCACTTGCTAAAACAGGAGTGAAAGCAAAATCGCTGCAACCGTCCTATCCCAGCAAAACTTTTCCGAATCATTATACCATGGCCACCGGGTTGTACCCTGATCATCATGGCATTGTAAATAATTCCTTTTATGATCCTGAAACAAAGAGAGAATATGCAATTTTGAAGCGAAACGCTGTAAAAGACGGCTCTTTTTATGGTGGAGAGCCAATGTGGGTTACAGCAGAAAAGCAAGGCGTAAAAGCCGCCACCTATTTCTGGGTGGGTTCAGAAGCTGCCGTGCAAGGTGTTAAGCCCTCAATCACAAAATACTACGATGCTTCTCACACTTACAGCAGCCGCATCGATTCGGTGATGAAGTGGTACAGCAAACCATACAAAGAAAGACCCGGCCTGGTTATGCTTTATTTTGATGAACCAGATGCATCAGGACACAAATACGGCCCGGCACATGCAGAAACTGGCAAAGTTGTACAGCGTTTAGACAGCCTTATGGGTGTTTTATTTACCAAATCCTCAAAGCTAATTATCCGCGATTCGCTGAATATCATTATCACCTCTGACCATGGAATGGCAGCTCTTTCCGAGGAGAAGCAGATCATCCTGAAAAATCATATCCACGACAGTCTGCTGGTACGTATTGAAGGATCAAATCCGGTTTATAACCTTGAAGCAAAAGATGGATATCTTGACCTGGTTTATGAAAAGCTGTCCGTTATTGAACATCTACATGTATGGAAATCGAACGAAATCCCGGAAAAACTACACTACGGTACCAATCCCAGAACGCTTGACATCAACATTGTTGCAAAAAAAGGATGGAGTGTCTTTACAGAAAAACCTTCGGGATATTATGCCGGCACGCACGGTTATATGCCGCAAAACCCTTCAATGCATGCCATTTTTTATGCAGCAGGACCCTCCTTTTTGTCTGATAAAGAAATAGATACGTTTGAAAATGTAGATTTATATAATTTGGTTTGTTTTCTGCTGGATTTAGAACCCGCGAAAAACGACGGGGCTTTTGAACGAATTGAGCCCATGCTTCTCAAGAGTAAGCCTATAGAATAGACAGTTTGGCACGCCGCATGCATGGTTATCAATAAAAACAGGAATCATGTATAGGCTTAGCATTTTTTTGATATTGATTATACCCTTTTTGAGCGGATGTTTCAGCGCAACTCCGATAGCGAAATTAGAACCGGTAGAAGAAAACGTCCAGTGGAATTACGGCCAGCAAATGGTATATAGGACCACGGACAGCATCACGGTGGGCATGGCCTTTTCCCGCAGCACAGACCGATATATTGTATTTGACATGATTTTTACGAATCATTCAAATCAGGATATATTAGTAAAACCAGAAACCTTTCAATATCAGGGCACGAATGAATACGGCACTTTGCTGGGCACAAAGCTCTATGCTGCAGACCCTGAAGAAAAACTTCTTGACATCGACAAACAGCTTTCCAAAACCAACGCCCAAAAAGCAAACCATGCTGTGCTGTCGCTTATCAGCACAACTGCGGAAGCTACTGCCGCGATAGCCTCACTCAACGATACTCCCGCAGAGCGGGCAAATGTGAGTGATGATATTCGCAGAAACCAATATTACCGGACTCAGGTGCGAAATGATATGGAGGCTGAATCCTGGTCGTTAAATGAGCAGAGGGATTTTTGGTCAAACGCAGTATTACGCAAAACAACACTAAAGCCCGGATTTTATGTTGAAGGAAAAGTTTTCTTCGAGCGAAATGAATGTGCCGCTTCCTGTACCTTTTCGATACCGGTAAACGGCACTTCATTTGAATATTCTTTTAAACAAAAGCTTATTAAGCCTTGATCATTAATGCATCCTGGCTTTCAGGATTTCTTCTACACGGGCGGGAGTAACTTCTTTGTTTTCGCCCAACTTCCAGCTTCGCTCTTTCATGCGTTTAACTATTTTTGGAATGGTTTCCTCAGGAACATCATAGTCTGAAAGGTGTGTATCTATGCCTAAGGACTGGAAAAAGTGCTCCGTTTTTTCTATTGCCTGCCAGGCTTTTTCATCTTCCGTTCCATAAGTTATTCCCCACACATTTTTCGCATATTCAGTCAGCCTTTGCTTCTTGCTTTCAAACATCACCTGCCAGGTTCCGGGCATAACAATAGCCAGCGTACGGGCATGATCAATTTCATGGAATGCCGTCAGCTCATGGCCTATCATGTGCGTAGACCAGTCTTGCGGAACACCCGCTCCGATTAGTCCATTCAATGCCATAGTAGCCGCCCACATAATATTGGCTGCCGCATCATAATCGGCTGGGTTTTCATAATATGCCGGGCCTTTCAGGATAAGGGTTTTTAAAATACTCTCTGCAAAATATTGCTGTAATACGTTACCCGTATTGTAAGTCATATACTGCTCCATCACGTGGGCAAAGGCATCTACAACACCGTTGGCAGCCTGTTCTTTTGGCAGCGTTGCTGTAACTGAAGGATCGAGTACCGAAAAGCGGGGATACAACAATGGATTACCAAAAGGCAGTTTTTCGTGGGTGCTTTCGCGTGTAATTACTGCTCCGGCATTCATTTCAGAACCTGTAGCCGGCAGTGTGAGGACTGCACCAAAAGGCAATGCCTCATTGATTTTGGCTCTTTCCTTAATAATCATCCACGGATCATCTTGAGAAAACAAGGCCGCAGCCGCAATAAACTTTGTAGCATCAATTACAGAGCCACCACCAACGGCAAGCAGAAAATCAAATTCCTTTTCACGGATCATCTCCACTGCTTTCATGCAGGTTTCGTAACGCGGATTGGGCTCTATTCCGCCAAAAGCATCCCATGAATGGTTCTGCAAGGCGCCGGAAACCTGATCAAAAACACCGTTTTTCTTTATGGAACCTCCACCGTACAGCACAAGCACTTTCGCCTCCGCCGGTATTTCCTGGGTTATCTTTTGAATTTCGTTTTTCCCGAATAAGATTTTAACGGGATTATAATAATTGAAATTTTGCATAAGTGAGTTCAGTTTAATACGTTCGTAAGTTTGTAGGTTTGTAAGTTAATAGCATGAGAATCTATCATATAATTTAATAAAATTAATGAGCGCTTTATAGACCAGACTCATAGTTATTATCGTTTAGTTTTAACAAACTGACTTAGCGAATATGTTTAAAAATCAGCTCAATCAGGTGTTGTCTTTTCATAGGTTTGGGGAGATAATCGTCGCAGCCTGCACCCAAAGCTTTTTGCCGGTCTTGCGACATCGCGTACGCAGTTTGAGCAATAACCGGAACCGAAGTATCTTTCTCCTTGATAAGCTTCGTTGCATCCAATCCATTCATTACCGGCAATTGAATATCCATGAGTATGAGATCAAATTCCTCCTCATCAATAAGCTCTACAGCATCTTTCCCGTCCTGCACCCAGGATAGTTCAGGATTAAGTTTCTTTAAAAACACGCGGATCAGATCAAAATTGCTGGGCTCGTCTTCAACTACAAGTATCCTCTTACCTTCAAGTGTCTGCTCATTCATATCTGTATATTCATCCTGCAAAAGTAAGAAAACAATTAAGTCTGACGCAATCAAGCAATCTGAAATCCGCGCTATTCCGTATCTTTTAGGTGGTATGCCCTTACCCAGTCAACTTCCATTACAGCGTGATTCACATCTTTTTGCTGTTCTGACGACACTTCACTGAATAATGTAAAAAACAGGCCGGCTTCAGGTATATTTTTGTTTTCTGAAGACACCGTAACGCCGTTTAGTTTCCATTCCAGGTGATCTCTTGTCCATTCGAGCGCAAAAATGTGATAATCTTTGTTGAGTTTTGCCCCTTTCAGCGTACAAATATCAGCTTTCGCGCTTTCGTTTTGTCCTTTTGCTGAGTTAACCAGAGCAGTTTGATACAATGTTGATTTCGGTTTTTGACCGAAAGCAGCCAATTGAATTTGCGGAGAAGGTCTGCCAGAGGACAGGGCTATGATATGTTTGACCGGACTTGCAAAATCCATTCGTGCTTTCACTTCAAATTTCCCGTATTTCTGTTTAAAGACATTCCCGTTATGAAGTTTAGCTGAAGTATAATTAAACTTTTTCGGTAAGAATCCCATCTGCGGATTCCAGGCTTTTCCCTCAGCAGGCTCCTTTTTGGTTTCGATAACTAACTTGTTTCCGGCAACTTTATGATTTCCGCTTTCCATATAACACTGGTCCTCGTTCCATTGCGAAAAAGTGCCTTTAATAAAATCAGAAACCCCATAAGGTGTAGCAGACCAATTCGTAAGCTTATCCCCTGAAAAGGTATCCTCAAAAGTCAACTCCCATTTTGAGAACTCCTGCAAATCCTTATCATCTTTGTGCTTGAGGTAATATTTGATATCCTCCGATTTTTTAAGCGCTTTAAATTTCTGCAGCTTTTTATAAGCTTCCGTTTTCTTAAAGCGTTTGGAATCTTTAAGCCATGCTTTTTGCTTTTTGAAATCTTCGCTGTTTATGTAGGCTTTGAGCTCTTCAAAAGCCTGTAATTCCCCGCTTCCTTCCAGGGCTTTATAGTTCTTTAACTTTTTGGATTTCTCTATCTTAATCACCTTTTTGATATCAGGATCTTTTTTCAGCGTCCGGTATTCCTGATACCATTTATAGGCATCTGAGTTTTTATAGGTAATCGCTTTTGCTTTGGCCATTTGAGACTTGTATTCCGCATCCATATACTTCTCAAGGTCCTTAAGCTCAGCAATCTCATCTTTATCTTTTACGTCAAGATATTTCTTGTATTTATCAGAAAAATAAAATTTAGATGCATTCTTGATTCTTTTGTTTTTCTGTAGCTCCCGGAACTCATTTATTTTAATATACTCATGCGATTGCTCTAAATCCGTATCTTTCAGCTTCTGGTCAATTGTTCCTTTGCCGAGGCTTTCTTTTAATCGATCAAGTTCTTTTTGATGCTCAAAAGTCTCTTTATTTTTGTCTGCTTTCCGGGCTTCATCTTTGAGTGCCTTGAAGCGCTTCTCCATCGTTTTCTTTTCTTTCAGCAATTGCTTTCGCTCTGTTTTGAGCTTCTTTTTCAGGTGCGAAAGCGAATAATTGCTTACTTCCGCTTTTAATTCCAGGAAATGTTTAAACGTATCGCTATCCTTAAAATGAAGAAAGTCTTTGAAATCGCCGGATTCCTCGAGCTTTAAAAACCATTTGTATTGTTTTTTCAGAGTCTTGTGCCTGCTGCGCTTTTGCTTGATTTTATCCAATTCGTTTTGCCGATGGTTTGCCACCTCCTTTTTATCGGCTTTAAACTTGTCAGAGTTAACATAATCCTTCAACTCCAAGAAACGTTTCAGTTTTTCCGCATCCTTATGGTTCTCGTAAAAGTTCAGCTCTTGAGAACCTTTCATTTTATAATAATCTTTGATGCGTGCGTCTTTTTTCTTTTTCCGGTATTCTTTCTCTTTTTGCCAGGCTTCTGATCCGGAATATTTCAGGGATTCTGTTTCTTTCTTTTCTTTGTCGAAATCCCCGGAATTGATATAGGATTCCAGCTCATTATATTCTTTAAGCGTATCGGATGCTTTGATTTTCGATATCCGGTTGTCTTTTTGAGATAGTTTTTGCTGCTCTTTTTCGTATCTGGCAGTTGATAAAGAACCAGTCATAGCTTTCCATTTCAGGCGGGAAGACAAACAATTTTCCATAGTGTTTTGTGTTTTCAGCTTTTCAATAAAAGTAAAAAAAAACCCGAAGCGATAAAAAATTTAACCAAATTTTTTATCGCTTCGGGTTTTAATCCGTTCTTTTTCTGTTGTTTACTATTCTAATTCATTTCTACCAACAAATCCTGATTGGAATTAATCATTGAGCGAATAACATCTACATATTCCATCCCTTTTTCAGAATATTTTTGCAACCCGATAGCCAGATAATGACTGTCTAGCGGTGCATCATTCTGGCGGGCCTTATACCTCAGACTCCGAAAGTAAGAATATGCAGCGTGGGTATTTAAATTTCTGATATAGCCACGCACGGCTTCATTTACCGAGCTGAATTTCTTTATCTCATGAGTTGCTCCTTCTGTTCTTTTGCGCGGCACGATTCCGCATCCTTCTGTGAAGCACCACTGCCCGAAAAGGTTATTCGCCTCACGGGCAAAGTAAGAAGTACCCCAGGCCGATTCGTTAGCCGCCTGAATCAGCGCTAAGGTTTCAGGCACCTTATCAACACGCATCAACAACTCCCTGAAATCTTTGCCAGTATATGCATCCCTGACGGGTAGCCTGTATTCCCTGGCGATCTTATTCAACCTTGAAATGTGATCATCATTAAGTTGCCAGTCATTTTTATAGGCTACATAACTTCTCTTTACAAAGCGTCTCTGACTTAAAACCCGCTCATTTTCGGCCTCCACAATGGGCTTTAGAAACTCAAAAAACCGGGTTTTAAGAAGCTTACCGCCACTTAACCTTGAAAAATCAGGCATCTGGGTCACACTAATTTCATTATCAGCCTTTTCCTCTTCAGCGGGAACAATGGATTCAGGTTCAAAATTCCTGACAGCTTTGGCCGGACTGTAAACAGAATTGTCCGGACTAAAAGAAGTTGCTATGCTTATAATAACTATACTTATCCCGATTGTCATAATCTTTTTTATCATAACCACGCTATTTGGTTAATTCATTCATTGCGTACCATTCAAAGGATTGCTGCTCCAACTTATCAGCATATTTGCCAATTTCATGAGCCATCCATTCACGGTTAATGCTGTTCATAGCTGTTTGAAGCTTTCTGTAATCATCTGCATCTTTTTGACTCAACATCACATCCTTCTTTTCGTTGTCATCTCTTGCAAATGATGATGCAATATCATACACTGAATTTGCATGATAATCTTGCTTGATAGCGCTTGTCAAATTCCGTGCCATCCTGCCAGTCCGCCTGAAACTGTTATTAGATAAAATTAATACTGTGAGGTCTTCTTCAGGAATGGAACGTAAGGTTGTACGGAAACCACTCCAGGAGCCGTTATGATAAACCATTTTTTCTGTGTATTCATTATCCTGGATCCGAAACCCCATACCATACCTGTTTATCTTGTGCGGGTTTTTATCTGAGGGTGTAAATGCTTTTTTCAGTAATGTATCATTAAGCAACTCTCCCCTGTTCAGGGCAGTCATCCATTTAAGCAAATCATCAGGAGTGGAGTAAATGTTTTTATCTCCTAACGCTCCTTCCATTAGGTTTTCTGCAACTCTTCTGTACTGATTTCCATAATTCCTAAAACCTCTCACCATTCCAGGCTTTAGCGTGTCCCGAGCTGCACTGTAAGCAAAAGAATGAGCCATATTTAATGGCTTAAAAATCTTTTCTTCCAGATAGTTATCAAAAGTCTGCCCGGAAACTCTCTCCACAACGGCTGCTAATAATGTATAGCCCGTATTGGAATACCGAAAACGGCTTCCCGGCGTAAACTGAAGCCTTACAGGATGTTCTGCCAGCATATTCACGATATCGCTGTTATCCGGTGGGGTTGCCTCTTCCCAGTGACTGGCAATAAGCCACATATAACTCGGGAATCCGGATTCATGCTGCAATAAATGACGAATGCTGACGCTCTGATAAGGTAATTCAGGGATGTATTTCGTCATAGACGAATCTATGTGCAACTTTCCCTCTTGTTGCAGCATGAGTGTAGCCACAGCCGTAAATTGCTTACTAACTGAAGCTAGCTGGAACCGATTCGCAGCATCAAAAGGTTTCTGCTTCTTCAAATCAGCATATCCAAAATAATCTTCATAAACGGGAACACCATCTTTGGCTATAAGTACAGCACCATTAAAACGATGCTGTTGTTGATATTGCTTACTTATTTTTCTCAACGATTCTTTTGTGGGCCCATACAGGTCTTTTACAATGCTGGTCCATTCAGCATCAGTAATAGGCTTGCTTTGTGCTATAAAAAGAGAGTCTGATTTATCTATAATGTTTTGCACCCCCGTTGAATTGTCATTGCTGTAAAGCATTCTATCATGAATGCCCCACATCAAAAGCAATCCTACCGTTGCTGCTAAACGAATAATCATAGTAATTTTTCCATGCATACGCATTCCTTTTTATTCATTTCAGAATTTTTCATTGGCCGATCATCTCAAGCCTTTCAAAAAAAATTAAATCAACATTTTTCAGGGGCAGAACTACTACTGCTTTCCTACAATCCAGTAAATCAAGATTTTAGTTTTACAATAGATTTCTTGTTTATATATTGTTTTGTAATTCGGCAAAATTATACATGAAATTGATACCGGCAATGTTTTTAACATAATTTTCTTGTGCAATCGTTTCCAATTTGCGTGCATTTCATTTTTATAATATTGCATTTTACACTAAGCTTCAATATACTAAGCATATTTACCCTTTCGAATTTTCTTTGTTATTATCATTGCCGGATGACAACACGTAAGAGGCGAATATTGTTTGATTATCAGTATAATGTCAAAATTATTAGGGTGAATTACAAAAAAGCTAATTGAGGGCTTTTTTTCCGGTGTAAATGGAAGCAATTCCGAAAGTCAGGGTTTTATAGGTAGAGTCTATGAAACCCGCTTTTTCCATATGCGAGATAAAATCAGGGCCATCAGGAAATTCGCCGACCGATTCAGGCAGGTATGTATAAGCAGATTTGTGCCGCGATACAAGGCGCCCTACAAACGGAAGAATATATTTAAAATAGAAATTATACAGTTGCTTTACCGGAAAACGGCGTGGTTTTGAAAATTCAAGGATGATGGCAATTCCCCCGGGCACGATAACGCGATTCATCTCCGATAGTCCTTTATCCAAATCTTCAAAGTTCCGCACTCCAAAAGCCACGGTTACGGCGTCAAATCTGTTTTCAGGAAAAGCCAGTGATTCGGAGTCGCCATTCTCAAGCTTGATAAGATGTTCAAGTCCCTTTTTATGAATTTTTTGCCGTCCAATATCCAGCATTTGGTCTGCTATATCCACACCCACAATCTTTTCCGGTTTCAGCTTTGCCTGGGCAATAGCCAAATCTGCAGTTCCGGTGGCAACATCCAGGATGCTGCCGTGAGGTTGCTTTTTCAGGATTTGAATAACCTTTTTACGCCAGCGCCGATCAATACCAGCCGAAAGAAAATGATTCAGAAAATCATACCTTTCGGCAATGCCGTTGAACATGTTGCGGACCTGTGTCTTTTTACTCACCTCTGTTGTTTCATTCTGTAGATTGAAAATTTGCCGTATTTTATTTGCGGCCTCAAAATTAACATTTATGGAACAACAATTCAGTGATTATGTTTTGTCATCAAGACTTTTAAGCACTTTAAGGGTCTTTTCCAGCATATCATCCGTAAAATCAAGGTGTGTAACCATCCGTATGGTTTGCTTACCGAACGGCACGGCTTTAATCT
>JBNJGK010000064.1:0-15544 GCA_051747665.1 Bacteroidota bacterium
TTTAAAATGATATATCGTGGATAAAAACAGCATTCCATCTCAAGTATTTGAATTAGCATCGGAGTATTTCGGAAGTGATGATTTGCATTTTGAAAAACTACCGCAAAGTGGCTCCCAGCGTTTATACCTGAGGGTTTTTTACAAACAGAAAAAAGTGATGGCTGCTTTCAGTGAAAACACAACCGAAAACCGGGCTTTTCTAACCTATCTGAAGCATTTCTCTGAAAAGACACTCCCTGTACCCAAACTCTATGCAGTAGATAAAGAGATGCAGGCATACCTCATGGAGGACTTAGGCGATGTTTCTTTGTTTTCGTTGATACCGGAAGAAGGCGTTCAGCCCGATAACGTTCATCTGATCTCGCTTTACAAAAAGGCCTTAACCGGCTTGGTGCGCTTTCAAACCGATGGACATCACAAACTGGACTATTCAGTTGCTTTTCCCAGAAAAGCCTTTGATGAAAAAGCTATCCGCTGGGACCTGAATTATTTCAAATACTATTTCTTGCACGTATCGGGTATTCAATATGACGAAAATCAACTAGAGAAAGGATTTGATAAACTGGTTGACCTATTGCTGCAAGTCGATGATAACTTCTTTATGTATCGTGATTTTCAGGCACGCAACATCATGATTGTTGATGATGAGCCGCGGTTTATCGATTTCCAGGGTGGCCGGCAAGGCCCACCACATTACGACGTGGTTTCGTTGCTTTACCAGGCCCGCGCCCATATTCACCCGCTTGTCAGAGAAGCACTGTTAAAGCACTATCTTGATGAACTAATGCTGGTGCGGCCCGTGGAACCCGCAGCTTTCCGCGATCAACTGGAGTACTTTAAACTTGTCAGAACCCTGCAAGTTCTTGGAGCATACGGTTTCAGAGGATTTATCGAGCAAAAAGCGCATTTCTTAAAAAGTGTTCCCTTTGCCCTCAACACACTCCGCGACATACTATCTGCCAGAAAATTACCAAAAGCCTTAAATCCCTTAACAGAGATTTTACGTGATTTGGTATATCAATACACTGAAAAGCCCAAAAAGACCGGGAACCTTACTGTAAGCGTCAGCAGCTTCTCATACCTTAAAGCAGGAGTTCCTGCCGATGCCACCGGAAATGGCGGAGGATTCGTGTTTGATTGCCGCGGGTTACCCAACCCCGGAAGGCATGCTGAATTCATCCATCTCACAGGACAAGACCGCCCTGTGATTCATTTTTTGCAGGAACGCAATGAAGTATCCCGGTTTATTGAAAATATTTTTCGGGTGGTGAGCCAGACGATAGATAATTATATTGAAAGGGAGTTTGAACATCTGATGATTAATTTTGGTTGTACGGGAGGACAGCATAGATCAGTATATTGCGCTGAAAAACTAGCTGAAAAACTAAAAACCCGGTACGATATAAAAATCCAGGTACGGCATTATCAGCAAGAGCAAAACAAAAATTCTGGGTATGGGCAAAAAATGGTGTAAACAGGACGAGCACAAAACAGTAAAGAAGCCAAAATTTCAATGCAAAAAGTGCAATGGAATTGCAAAAAAGAAAAAGCACATATGTAAACCGGAAAAACTTTAAAATGGACCTTCAAAAAATTAATACAGAGCCCTATAAAGACAGGAAAGATATCCTGGAAAAAACGGTAGAACAAATCACGAAAGACTTTTCCACATTCGGATTAAACGTTAGTTTTTCAGGGAATTATGGACTCGTTTATGAGGAATTGTTTGGTCAGTTGCATAAACACATCCTCAACCTGCTGGAGACCCATGTAGAAAAGCTACACGCCCTGCTTTATCATATCGATGTGGATGAGAAAAAAATCCACCTGGAGGAGCAGAAACACCCTGGCTGGACTTATTCTGAAATCGTGACAGAACTCACGCTTTATCGCGAGCTGAAAAAAGTGGTTATCAGAGAATATATCAAGGAAAACCCTGACTGGATTCACCAATGAAAGCCATGATTTTTGCCGCCGGCCTCGGAACCCGGTTGCGTCCGCTCACCGACCACAAGCCTAAAGCGCTGGTGCCATTGTATGACAAGCCTTTGCTGCAACATACAATCGATTATATTGCGCATTATGGCTTTGATGAAATTATCATCAACGTTCACCACCACGCCCGTCAGATTCAGGATTTTATTGAAAACCTTAATACCAACCTTAGCATTACCATTTCAGATGAGTCTGAGGAATTGCTTGATACCGGAGGCGGCCTGAAAAAAGCAGCATGGTTTCTTGAAGGCAACCAACCGTTTTTGGTGATGAATTCAGACGTAATCACCAACATGCAGCTATCAAAAATGCTGCGCTATCATCAGGAAAAAAAACCGGCTGTAACGCTTGCTGTAAGAAACGATTACCGGAACCGGTTTTTGTTTTTTGATGATGATATGAACCTCAGAGGTAAAGGAGATACCGAAGGAAATCACCGGCTTGCGCCCGGTGTTTCAGCAGAAGATTTATACAAATTCCGCTTTAGCGGGATACATATTATTGAGCCTGAACTGCTCAAAACACTTCCGGATAACAACCGCTTCCCGATCATGGAGTGGTACATGAACCTTTGTAAAAGCGCTGCAATAAAAGGTTTTGATCATTCCCAAGACTTCTGGATGGATTTGGGCAGACCTGAAAACCTCATGGCTGCCGAGCATCTCTATCCTAAAATTTTTCTGAAACAATAACCTGCGAAAGCAAGCCGGATTATGTACTTTTGTTTGCAAACTTAAATTCTGCTGTTTTGGAAACATTTCTTGATAAGCTTGCTAAACACATTCTGGAAAAACAAATCCATCCCGAAAAGGTAACTGTTGTGTTTCCCAGTCGCCGGGCCGGCGTCTTTTTCAGGAGAAGCTACGCAAAGCAAGCCGCAGGAGCGGCAATCATGCCTGCTGTATTTGCTATGGAAGATTTTGTAATGCATTACAGCGAACTGCAACCGGCAGATGCTGTCACCCTCAATTTCGAGCTCTATGAAATCCACAAACAAATCAACCCCAAAAGCCCGGACTCGCTGACGCAATTTCTCAAATACAGCGCTACCATTATTCGCGATTTTAATGAATTAGACCTTCACCTGGTAAATCCCAGCGAAGCGTTCCGCTTTCTGGTTCAAATTTCAGAACTGAAAGTATGGAATATAGAAGAACACAAACAAAACGATTTTACAAGTCGTTACGTTCGTTTTTTCAGATCGCTTGAACAGTACTATAATAATTTTAAAGAACGGTTACTCCAAAAAGGCATAGCTTGGCAGGGCATGGCGTTCAGGCAACTTGCAGAAAACACTAAAACTCTGGAGAAAAAGGGACAGTTTTTCTGTTTTGCCGGATTCAATGAGCTAACTCCTTCAGAAGAAACCATTATCGATTATCTTATCAGGAACAATCAGGCTGAAATCATCCCTGACGCCGATCGCTATTACCTGAAGGACGTAGTAATGCATGAAGCAGGCACCGGCCTGCGACGCATTCATAAAAAGTGGCCGCAGGCCAACATGTTTGTTTCTGACGATTTGCGCTCACAATCAAAAACAATACGGATTTTGGGCGCTCCGGGAGATGTGCCACAAGCAAAGGCAGCAGGTGAGTTGCTGTATCAATTTGGAGAAGAGCAGGATGTAGCCGTGGTGCTGGCAAATGAAGCCCTGCTGGAGCCTTTCCTCCATTCTGTTCCGGAAAACATTGACACATTTAATATCACGATGGGGCTGCCTCTGCAGAACACCATGCTGTATTCCTTGTTTCATGCCCTTTTCAGGATGCAAACTGCAAACACATCACAATCTGATAATAAACGCACCATCCATTACAAAGAAGTAATCCGGGTACTCACTCATCCGGCAGTTGTAAGGTTGCTGGAACATCGCTATCCCGGCTTTCGAAAAAAGAAAACCTCACCGGCATACCTTATCAAAAACAAAAACATCCCCTTTTATACGATTGAAAAACTCGAACAATTACACAAAGAATTGGATATCGGCAATACCGAAGCGCTTTCTTTTTTATGGAAAAGCTGGGAACAAAAGCCCGAAAAAGCCATCCAAAGCCTGATGCATTTAACAGAAGAAATCACAACTGCTGAAAACCCCGAAAAAACAGACCATATTTTAATGGCCGAGTATGCCGTAAAATTCAACAAAGTACTGAACCGCATTCATGCCTTAAACCAAAAGTATAAAAGCGTCAACAGCATTGATGTATTGTGGCATTTGTTCAGGCAGTTATCCGCGCAGGAAAAAATCAATTTTCGCGGTGAGCCGCTAAAAGGCATTCAGGTAATGGGCATGCTCGAAACGCGTATACTGGATTTTGAGAATGTAATTCTACTGGGAGCTAACGAACAATCATTACCCGGCAATCAGCACGATGTGTCCTTTATTCCATTTGAAATGAGAAGACATTACAACCTTCCCACTAAAAGTGATGCTGCCTCAGTATATGCCTATCATTTTTATCATCTTTTACAAAGAACCGTTAATGCTTCCCTGCTTTACAACAATAGCGCCGAGGGCGGGCTTGGCAATAACGAAGAAAGCCGGTTTCTGAAACAACTCAGATACGAATTGCCACGAGCAAATCCTAAGATAAAAATTACCGATGACATGATACAGGTTCCGGTAGTGAATTTGTCAGAACAGGATTTTTCTGTTAAAAAGACACCGGATGTCCTCAACGCTCTGCAAAAGAAAGCCGAAGAAGGTTTTTCAGCTACAGCACTGAATAAATTCAGACAATGTTCTTTAAAATTTTATTTTGATGAAGTGCTCAAAATTGACGAACAGGAAGAAGTAGAAGAAACTATAGAAGCTAAAACATTAGGGAACGTAATCCATGCCACACTCGAAAATTTGTTTAAACCACATGAAAATGAAGACATTTCGCCTAATCTGCTTAAACAAATTGCTAAGAAAAAAATCTCTGCGCTTGAAGATGCATTTGGGAAAGAGCTGAATGGCAAACCCTATAAAACAGGCAAAAACCTGCTTATTTATCAACTGGCCACACATTGGCTTACCCGTTTTTTTGAATACGAAGAAAAGACGCTTTCAGAAAATCTACAGGGAAACAATCCATGGCAATTTTTGCATGCCGAACAAAAATTGGAATCAAGCAAAACCTTTTCTTTTCAGGATATCGGATCCACGAACGTGAAATTTAAAGGCATTCTTGACCGGATTGACAAAGTAGGTGATACCACCAGAATTATAGACTACAAAACCGGCAATGTTAACCCTTCTGACTTAGGCTTTAAGTCTATCGATGAGCTTAAAACCCGAAGCGACAAAAAAGAGGCCTTTCAGTTACTCTTCTATCAATGGCTTTTTACGCAACAACCCGAAAATGTAAACATTGATAGCAGCTCCATTACTGCGGCCATTTTTTCATTTCCAAAAATGAGCCACGGACTGATGCAATTAAATACATCAACTCTTCCTGAAGCCGAAAACGATTTTGAAAACTGGTTGATTGAATTGATAAATCAAATTTTTGATCCTGACCTGCCATTCCAAAAAACAGAAGACTGGGCTCCTTGCCGTTATTGTGATTTTATAAATCTATGTAACCGAAATGTATAAGTCCAATTTATCTGTTTTAACTTGTTTGCAAACTATTTAATTGGAATTATACATATGTTTAATACCTAAATTTATGGATGATAAACCTAAATTATTGGTTTTATTATGGATTTATTGTATTCTCATATCCCATTTTTTCTAAAAATAGTTGCATCTATTTACTTCCCATATTAACTTTGGTAAAATAAACCAATAAAAAATGTCAATTATGAGAAAACCAATGGCCAAATTTTTACGGTATTTTGTAGCTTTTTTGATGGTATCATTTATTCCTTTAGCCGCTTGTGATGATGATGACGATACAGAACCCGGCAACGGAGATGACAACGGTGGGAATGGTGATATGGAAAAATGGGAACCTTATGATTTTGAAGACCACACCTCAGCTACCATGACTTATGAGTTTGATTTTCAGGAAGACGGCGAAAGTATCATGTCAGGAACAAGTACAATTGAAATTGAGGACCCTGCCGTTACCGTAACCATTGTTATGAACGGCGAAGAGTCTGTTTTTTCTTCCAGCAACCATGATAATGTAGAGGATAATTTCAGTGAAGTAGTGAACCAATCTCCTTACCTGGGAGGCGTTCTCTTTGGCGGGTCCTGGCCCACTATTTTCGATGACCAGGAACTTTATGTTGGTGCATCATGGTCCATGAACTTTGACGGTAATTCCATTGATCTTGAAATCTCAGGAAAAGAAACCTATGCGGGCGTGGAAGGTTATCTGGCAGAATACACCTTTGAAAACCAGGAAGGTCAAGTCGTAACCTACGATATTTGCGTTCATCCCGAAGTGCCGTTGCCTTTAATGATTGAAATGGAAGAAGAAGGAGGCTATTATCATCTGGTTATGACAAATTATGAGAATAATTAATTTTATCGAGCTGTTAGCATCGTTACTTATCAATACTCACAGATAGCTAGCTTTTTATGATTTTAGTCTGGATTCTTAACAATGTCAAAGTGGTTTTGTCCTTTGACGAATTCTGAAAAATAGATTCCCGCCCGAATCCCGAGGCTTCGCTACGGGCGGGAATCTGGTTTTTAGGCATTCTTCATCTACTTTAAATTCTGTCTCTAAAGGTTTATTTGCCGGATTCAATAAGTAATCAAGTTAACACCTCTATTAATAAATCATATATTGCATTGCATATCTAAATCCTGTGAAATATTACATTTTATATTTATATAATTGATTATCATACTATTAACTTACGAACCTATAAACTTAGGAACTTATTAACCTGTACCCATTATTACTTCCAAAAACCTCATGAAAAAACATCAATATATTTTGGTTTAACATTAATTTGTATATTGCGTTCTAATTTTAATTTTCGAGAAATGGGGCAGCAGAATAATCAAGACAAGTTTAATATTTTAATTGTGGATGACCGTCCGGAAAACCTGTTGACATTGGAAAACATGCTCGACAGCCCGGAACTTTATGTAGTAAAAGCGCATTCCGGTAACGAGGCTTTGGGTCTGATGCTGGAGCAGGATTTCGCTTTGGTGTTGCTGGATGTGCAAATGCCTGTAATGGACGGGTTTGAGGTTGCAGAACTAATGCGCAGCAACGAGAAAACCAAACACATCCCCATTATTTTTGTAACGGCCATCAGCACAGAACGCAAACACATTTTCCAGGGATATGATGCCGGCGCAGTAGATTACCTTTACAAACCCTTAGACCTTGAAATCCTGAAGAGTAAGATTCACTCTTTTATTGAATTTTTCAGGCATAAACAAATCCTTCAGCAAACTACAAACAAGCTCGAAAAAACGGTTGGAGAATTACATAAAGCCAAACAGATTGCTGAAGAAGCCACTAAAGCAAAAAGTTCGTTCCTGGCAAACATGAGCCATGAAATCAGAACGCCGCTAAACGGAATTATTGGCATGGCAGATTTGATGATGCAGGATGAACTTACCGAACTACAGCGTGAACGGCTTGCTGACCTCAAAAACTCCGGTGAGTCGCTGCTTGAAATTATCAATGAAATTCTGGATATCTCGAAAATAGAAGCCGAAAAACTCGAACTCGAAGAAGTAGAGTTCAATATCCGCGAATTGCTGGAAAAAGTAGTAAGGCTGCTCAGTGTAAAAACGCTGAAAACTGATATTGAATTAGTAGCCTCAATCACCCCCGATATGCCTGAGAAAGTTATCGCAGACCCTACCAGGCTGCGGCAGGTGCTGATTAATCTGCTCGGCAATGCTATAAAATTCACCAAAAAAGGAGAAATCGGTGTTCACATTATAAAAAAGAAAGAAACGGATGAACAGGTGTACGTTGATTTTGTGGTAGAAGACACTGGTATGGGCATTCCCGAAGAAAAACAAGATAAATTATTTCAATCATACGAGCAAGCTGACAAATCAACTACCCGGGAATACGGTGGTACAGGACTGGGTTTACCCATCAGCAAAAAGATTGTTGAGCTCATGGGCGGAAACCTTAAAGTAAAAAGCACAGTAGGCAAAGGAAGCCGCTTTTTCTTTGAAATTGCTCTCAACAAAGGAACAGATACAAAAGAGGTATGTGATTTAGATGCACAAATTGGCGAAGACGTGAAAAACCTCCTGGTAATAGACGACAATGAGACTTCGCAGCGTATCATAGGATATTATCTTGATTTTTGGAATTTTAATTATGAAAAAGCTTTAACGATTGAGGAGGCCAAACAAAAAATCAGCAATCATGATTTTAACATCATATTTGTTGATACCGTTATGCCGGAGTTCCAGACTATAGAAGACCTGGAAAAATTTCATAACCAAACCCTCTCAAAAACCGATGCGCATATTGTTATAATGCCTACCAGCAAGTCGGCGGTAAACATGTCCAAATACCAGGATATGGGTTTAAAACACCATATCTATAAACCGGTTTTACAACAAGACATCAAAAAGACACTGGAAACTTTATACGCTAAAAACGTACAAAAAAAGCCGAAGCAGAAAAAATCACAAGAAACCGATGAAAAAAGCAAGCTCAGGATTTTGCTTGCCGAAGATCAAAAAATAAACCGCAAAATTGTATCTGGTTTGCTTTCGAAGTACAAATGGGAAATTGTTGAAGCTGTAGATGGACAAGAAGCCCTGGAAAAAGCTTCGGCAGAACAGTTTGATTTGATACTGATGGATGTGCAGATGCCACGCCTTGACGGATATGAAGCAACACGCCAGATAAGGGCACAGGAAAAAGAGAACAATCATATCCCTATCATTGCCATGACTGCGCATGCTATGAAAGGCGATAAGGAAAAATGCCTCGCCGCCGGAATGGATCACTACCTTACCAAACCCATTAATACCGAGGAAGTAGTAAAAATAATCCGGCAATACACAGAAAAAAGCTAAAAAGGAAAATTACACCCTGATTAGTAAACAGGAAAAAAGGAAATAGAGAAAAATAAAACCTGTAAATAAAAGCCTTAGTTGCAAGAAATAAGGCAAGCAATTAAACCGGCTGATTAATAACAATAAATATGGCGCAAAAAGAAAACAGCGATCCGCACATTAAAATATTCAATTTCAAACTTACGCCTTATATTGGTGTTGGAAAAAGCCTCTTTCTGTGGTTCCTGGCCATTGCAGTGCTTCCTTTGGTTATTGTAAGCTATATTAATTACATGAATGCTTTTGAGGGATTAACGGTGGTTGCTGAAAGAAACCTTGTTAACTCATCGAGTTTGCGCGAAGATAATATTAACAGCTATTTCCAAAAAGTAAAACAAGACCTGAATTATCACAGCGGATTACAATCTAATCGTGATTTCCTGAAGGATTTACGCCAGGCTTATCTCTCAGAGGATTTATCGCTGGCCAGGTTCATGCAATCAGAAAAATATGAAAATATAAAGAATCAATACCATGAGGCTTTCTCAAAATTTCGCGGAATTCATCAATATGATAATGTTTTCCTTATTGACATTGATGGAAATGTATTGTATTCAGCCACGGATGATAAATTTACCGGCACTAACGTGTATGACGGGCCGCATTCAGCTTCTGCAGAAGCGCTTACAGCGCAACAAATTCTTGAAACCGGCAATATCCGTTTCTCCGATTTTAAAGATGAAACCCATGACGAAGCAAAAAGTACAGGAATCGTCGGTAAACCGGTTTACAACAGCGAAAAACAAATTGTAGGTATGGTTGCCATAAGTATTCTGGCAAAAGATATCAAGGATATCGTAAGCAAAACCAATGAGCTTAGTGAATCGCGTACTACCTATATTATCGGGGAAGACCTGAAATTGCGTGCCGTTTCTATTAATGCGCCTGACTCTGCTCTCTTTAATGAAACCATTAATCATAAAAAGGCGATGGAGTGGCTGAATACTTACAATTATGTCCCTTCTGAAGTGGAGGGGCTTGAAGCAGGAAAGCGGGAAATTATGTCCACTTATCAGGGATTAAAAGGCGAATGGGTTTATGGAATTGCCCGTAACATATCCATGCTCGATGATTTGGGGGTGCATTGGGCCATAATCGAAGAATTGGAACACCGCGAAGCTTTTGCTTATACAAAAGAGCTTTCGCAAACAGTTATTATTTCGCTGGTTATAACCGTATTGATCGTAATATTGCTTTCCATCTACATTACGCAGCGAACTGTAAGCCCGATTAAGAAACTGTCAGCCTGGGCTAAAGAAGTAGCCCACGGCCATCTCATTAAAAAAGATATCTGGACGCCCCGCAACGAAGTGGGTGAAATGAAGGAAACTTTCAACAATCTGGTAAGCTACATTTCAGATGTGAGCGAAGTTGCCCAACGCATCGCCAAAGGTGATTTTTCAGGAAAACTCCAGTTAAGAAGTGAAGAGGATGTTTTGGCTATTTCCGTTAACCAGATGATTGACAGCTTCAGGGGCGTAGTAAACCAGGCCAACACCATTGCCCGCGGAGATTACTCTGCTAACGTAGAGCCCCGGAGTGAAAAAGATACATTAGGACAAGCGCTTGAAAACATGACCCGAAAATTGCGCGAATCCGCCAGGGAAATCCGCGAGCAAGACTGGCTCAAATCGGGCATAAGCGAGTTAAACGCAGGCATGTCCGGAAAAAAGAATCTTGAAGAATTAGGAAAAGAAATCTCCGGGTTCATGGCTTCTTATTTGCATGCGCAGGTAGGACTTATTTATATCAAAAAAGAAGACAAGCTTAAGCTGATAGCCTCTTATGCATTGCAGGACAATCACAACAATTTCTCTGAGCGTGCATTAGGCGAAGGGTTAGTAGGACAAGCCGCTCAAAGCCATGAAATGATAGTAATGGATAAACCCGATAGCGAAGAGCCGAAAATAGACTATACCATAGAACAAACCAGCCCGAAAAGTTACCTGGTAGCGCCTTTTGTGTATGAAGGCGAATTAATTGGTGTAGTACAGATAGGCAGCAACAAGGATTTCACGCCTCTGCAAAAGCAACTGTTTAAAATGACCATGAACAGTGTAGCCGTAGCCGTTAACGCTGCCATAGCACATACGCGACTGCAGGAACTGTTGCAGCAGAGCCAGGAACAGCAGGAAAAACTCGAAGTGCAACAGGAAGAACTACGGCAAACCAACGAAGAGCTGGAAGAGCAGGCTAAAGCCTTAAAAGCTTCAGAGAACACTCTGCATCAGCAAAAAGAAGAACTCAGCGTAATTAACGAAGAGCTGGAAGAGCGAACGAAAGCCCTCGAACGGGAAAAAGACAAAATCAAGGAAAAGAATCAGGAGTTGGAATCGGCGCGTAAACAAATAGAGCAAAAAGCAGCTGACCTCGAAAAAGCCAGCCGCTATAAATCCGAGTTCCTGGCCAATATGTCTCATGAACTGCGAACACCTCTCAACAGCATTCTGGTGTTATCGCAACTTATGATGCGAAATGAAAACAAAAACCTTACTGAGAAACAGGTTGAATTTGCCAAAACCATCAACACTTCGGGCAACGACTTACTGGAATTGATCAACGAAATACTTGACCTCAGCAAGGTAGAAGCCGGAAAATTAAAGCTCAACATAGAAAAAATAGATCTCCAGGAAATATGCGATAATATCGAACGCTCTTTCCGCCCGGTAGCCCAGAAAAAAGGTCTGGATTTTCATATCGCCCTCGATGAGGATGTCCCCCAGTTTATTTACTCAGATCCACAACGCATGATTCAGGTTGTTAAAAACCTCATGTCCAATGCATTAAAATTTACTGAGCAAGGATATGTTAAAATGCATATCCACAAACCCGGCCCGGATTTTCCTTTCCGCAACGAAAATCTGAAAGAACGCAATCCTGTAGCGATTTCTGTAATTGATACCGGTGTCGGAATTCCTGCAGACAAACAGGAACTGATCTTTGAAGCTTTCCAGCAGGCTGATGGAACCACAAGCCGGAAATACGGCGGAACAGGGTTAGGACTGAGCATCTCAAAGAGCTTTGCCCTGCTGCTGGAAGGTGAGATGAATCTTCAGTCAGAAGAAGGCAAAGGCACAACTTTTACACTGGTACTTCCTGAAGCAGTAGCAGCCAAAAAAGAGCCTGAAACCGAAGAACAACCGGAAAAAACTGATTCAGGGCAAAATGAAACAAAAGCCACTCACTCTTCTGATAACCTTAAAAAGAATGAAACCGAAACTCCAGAATCGGAAACGCAAAAACCCGATGATCGCGCTGTGGAGGACGACCGTAATACCATAAAGGAGGGAGACACGTTTATTTTAATTATCGAAGATGACCCGAAATTTGCCAAAATATTATACGATATGGCAGGCGAAAATGGCTTTAAATCGATAGTAGCCCATGACGGCGAAACCGGGATGCATTACGCCGATTATTACAGTCCTTCAGCAATTATCCTTGATGTGATGCTTCCCGGCATTGACGGTTGGGAAGTTATGGCCCGGTTAAAAAACAACCTGAAAACACGCCATATCCCCGTCCATTTTGTTTCTGCTACTGATAAAAGCCTGCGCGCCATGAAAATGGGAGCTATCGGCTACCTCACCAAACCCGTTACATCTGAACAATTAGAAAAGCTCTTCCGTAAAATCTCCGATGTAATCAACCGCGAAGAGAAAAAACTGCTGGTAATTGATGATGAAGCTATCATAAGAAAAAGCATCGAAGGCTTGGTCGGCAAGCGTGGAGTCAATATTAAAGCTGTGGGAAGCGGAAGGGAAGCCTTTAAGATGCTTAAAGAAGAAGTGTTTGATTTGGTGATTTTAGACCTCGGACTGGAAGATATGTCCGGTTTTGATTTGCTGGAAATGATTAAGAAAGAAAAAACCATCCCGCAAATTCCCGTAATTGTATACACTGGCCAGGAACTCACGCAAGAGGAAGAGCATTCGCTTAAACGCTATGCTGAGAGCATTATCATCAAAGGGGCTCGTTCGCCCGAGCGGCTTTTAGCCGAAACCACGCTGTTTTTACATAAGCAGGAGAATGAACTCCCCGAAAAGCAGCAAGAGAAACTGCAACATATTGTTGCTGAAAAGCAAGCTATCCTCAAAAACAAACATATTTTGCTTGCCGATGACGATATGCGCAACCTGTTTGCATTGAGCAGCGTGCTGGAATCGCATGGTATGAAAATCACGATGGCGCGCAATGGCAAAGAAGCATTAGAAAAACTCGAGGCGGCAAAACCGCCTGTAGATTTAGTCCTCATGGATATTATGATGCCGGAGATGGACGGTTATGAAGCCATCAGGAGAATCAGAAAGATGGACAAATATGAAGACCTGCCCGTGATTGCGCTTACAGCAAAAGCCATGAAAAACGACCGTGAAAAAACCATCACCGCAGGCGCCAGCGATTACCTGGCCAAACCCATCGACAATGAAAAACTCATCTCAATGCTCCGCGTTTGGCTCTATAATAATCAATAAGCATGACGAGTAACCAAAACCCTTTACACGACAACCTCGATATAGAAATCAAACTATTTCTGGAAGCCATATTCCTGAAATATGGTTATGACTTCCGGAACTATTCCAAAGCGCATGTTAAACGCCGCATCATGCACCGGCTAAACCTTTCTGATGTAAACAGCATCTCAGAAATGCAATACAAGGTTTTGCACGATTTGGATTTTATGAAAGAGGTCGTTAACGACTTTTCTATCAACGTCACTGAAATGTTTCGCGATCCGGATTTTTACCGCGCCCTGCGCAACGAAGCCATACCTATCCTCAAAACGTATCCGTTTATAAAAATCTGGCATGCCGGCTGCTCTACAGGAGAAGAAGTATACTCCATGGCCATAATGCTTAAAGAAGAAGGCTTGCTGGAGCGTACCCAGATTTATGCTACCGACTATAACCAGCTCGTGCTCACCAAAGCAAAGTATGCCGTTTATCCGGCTGAAAACATGCATGAGTTTGAGAAAAACTACCGCAAAAGCGGAGGACAAAAATCATTAACTGATTACTACAGCCATGAAGAAGGAAACATCCGGTTTCATAATTACCTGAGAAAAAAGATTGTATTCTCAGACCATAACCTTGTACTCGATAATGTATTTGCTGAAGTGCATATGGTGATTTGCCGCAATGTGCTCATCTATTTTAACAGCCATCTGCAAAACCGCGTTATCAAGTTGTTTTTTGACAGCATCATCACCGGAGGCTTATTGGCGCTGGGCAGCAAGGAAACGCTCGATTATTCCGCTTATGCAGATGCCTTTGAGGCTCTAAACCCCAGGCAAAAAATCTACCTGAAAAAATACTCTTACAACTATTGATATGCGTTACGAAGTGATAATGATCGGAGCTTCGGCCGGAGGCATGGAAACGCTCAAAGAAATCCTTTCTGTGCTGGAACCTGATTTTGCCCTTCCAATCATTGTAGTTCAGCACATTGCCGCAGATTCAGACAACTACCTGGTAACTTACCTGAACTCCCACGCTGATATCGTAGTGAAGGAAGCTGCAGAAAAGGAGCACCTGCACGCAGGAGTGGTGTATATCTGTCCGCCGAATTATCATTTGCTTCTGGAGAAAGACAAGACCATCACGCTGGCTACTTTCGAAAAAGTAAACTTTTCAAGGCCTTCTATTGATGTACTTTTCGAAACGGGCGCCATGGCTTTTCACTCGGGCGCCATAGCCCTGCTATTAACCGGCGCAAGCCGCGACGGAACCTATGGCATGGGCATCGTGCATTCCCTTGGCGGGATGACCGTAGTGCAAGACCCTGAAACCGCCTATGTCCCCAACATGCCAGCCTCCGCCATAAAATCCACCCCCGTAGATTATGTGCTGCCCCTACAGGACATCGCACCCTTTTTCAATACCCTTTCGCGGAATTTGATGAAACCCTAACCACCCGGACGGAGCAGCTCAGCAAGTTTTAAGGGTTGGTGAATAGTTGAATGATGATTTGTTGATTGAGTTGATTGAGTTAATTTGGTGATTAGTGAATAGTTAATTTGTGAATTCGTTCCTGATAACTATCAGGATAGTTAAATGGATATCCTTAGCCCCGCGCCTTTAGGCCGGGGATTGAAGCGACATAACACTCCTTGCCGCCGTCGACGTGTGCTTTTTAGC
The DNA here is from genome assembly GCA_051747665.1 of Bacteroidota bacterium. GTDB lineage: Bacteria > Bacteroidota > Bacteroidia > Bacteroidales > JAIPAH01 > JAIPAH01. The sequence continues at coordinate 15,124 of JBNJGK010000064.1, forward strand.
TGTTCTCAGTTTTCATCAGGCGGAAACTAACAGGGTTTGTAAAACACGAATATCCTGTCATCATTTCAGGAACTCATGTAAGCAGTAACCGCGCTAAAGCGCGCTGAAAGATAATATACCGCAAACCACCTACACCCGGCTAAACCCGGGTGCTATTCTATTCAGGAAAAAATCCGTTTCCACTCAATCCCGCAGATTCACATAAACTTCCCCAACCTAAACACATAAACACTTAAGCACATAAACACTTCACTCCCAAATTATTAAACATAGTAACGTACAAACTTACAAACTTAGAAACTTACTAACTTAGAAACTTAATAACTCACAAACCCCCTATGTTTTTCGCATCATTATTTATATTACTTTTGCACCCGGTTTTGTTGAGACAAGACGCACAGGTGTAAAGGGATTCCTTTTG
>JBNJGK010000065.1:0-15525 GCA_051747665.1 Bacteroidota bacterium
TTGTTATCATAGAAATTGGCTGCGGTTTGCCGCGAAACGATATAATCGTCTAAATATTTCAGCTTCACATCCAGCACGGCTGCCTGCACAGAATCCAAACGGCTGTTAACACCGATATCATCATGATAATAGCGCTTTGTCATGCCGTGATTGGCGACACTGCGGCAGGCTTTAGCCAATTCATCATCGTTCGTAAAGATGGCGCCGCCATCACCAAAACAACCTAAATTTTTAGAGGGAAAAAACGACATGCCGCCTAAATGGCCGATCGTTCCCAATTTTTGCGATTGACCGGCAGCAAAATGGTATTCTGCACCTATCGCCTGGCAGGTATCTTCAATAACATAAAGCCCGTGCTCTTTAGCCAGCGGCATTAGCTTGTTCATATCAGCAGCCTGCCCGAATAGATGAACCGGTACGATAGCTTTGGTTTTACCGGTAATTTTTCGCTCCACATCCTCGATGTCAATGGTAAACGTATCGGGATACACATCTACAAAAACAGGTTTAAGTCCCAATAGCGCTATGACTTCTGCTGTGGCAATGAATGTAAACGAAGGAGTAATAACCTCGTCGCCTGGTTTTAGTCCTAGTGCCATCATGCTGATTTGAAGTGCATCAGTCCCATTTCCACAAGGGATTACGTGTTTTACGCCCATATAGTTTTCAAGGTTTTCCTGAAAACGCTTTACAGCCGGGCCCTTGATAAAGGTTCCGGAGTCAATTACTTCCTGAATGGCTTCATTGGTTTCTTCCTTTATTTTTTGGTATTGACCTTTCAGGTCTACCATTGGGATTTTTGCCATGATGTTTGATTTTGATTCTTTTCTGCCAAAAATAGAAATAAAATCTGGTAAGCGCTAAATCATTTGCAAAAAGATATCGTAATGATTGGATGATAATGGCTCGCAACCGGGCGTGGTTTTTTTCGTAATTTTGCTTGCAATTCAAAAGCAAGAACAACATGAGAAAAGCGATTGTTTTTATCGTTATGACATTGTTGATAAGCAATGGACTGTTATCGCAAAATATCCAGAAAGATACAGTAGTGCAGATTGTTTCTTTAGGGGTAAGCGGAGGAATTGACACTCCCGGCGGTGATTTGAAAAGTCGTTTTGGAATAAGCAATACCGTGGGAGGCAGCTTCATTTATAAATCCATGAGTAACTGGATTATTATGGCTGAAGGGGATTATATCTTTGGTCGGGACGTGAAAATTACCGACCAACTGTTCAGTAAGATTGCTACGGAAGATGGTTATATTATTGATGAAGGAGGGATCTATACGGATTTGGCCGTGCTTGAAGCCGGTATGACGGCTAATGTATCGGTTGGGAAGCTTTTCCCTGTTATTGGTCCTAATCAAAACAGCGGTATTGTGATTATGGCCGGAGCTGGATATATTTTTCATAAAGTAAGAATAGAACAAAATGAAAACTCTGCACCTCAAATTAGCAACGAATATGCAAAAGGCTATGACCGCTTAACGGAAGGGATTAATACAAGTCAGTTTATCGGATATCAATACTATGGCAATAATAACATTTCCAATTTTTATTTTGGATTGGAGTTTCACCAGGCCTGGACATCACCTTCCCGTGCATACAATTTCGATGAAATGCGTCCACCGGAGGATAGCCGTTTTGATGCCCTCTACGGAATAAAAGCGGGTTGGATTATTCCGCTCGGAAAACAATCGGACCGTAAATTCTTTGAATACTAAAAATGGCTGCGCAGCTTTATCAAATTGCCATTCAACTATACATCACCGGAATTAAACTGGCGGCTTTGCTGGGGCATGCCAAAGCCCGCAAATGGTTGCGCGGACGCAGGGACGTGTTTCAAAAGCTGCATCCTGCAAAAGAAAAAACAGCGTGGTTTCATTGTGCTTCGTTAGGAGAATTTGAGCAAGGGCGACCGGTAATCGAAAAATTCCGGCAACGGCATCCTGACTATCGTATTTTGCTTACGTTTTTCTCGCCATCAGGATATGAAATCAGAAAAAACTATGCCGGCGCCGATGTGATTGCCTACCTGCCGGCAGATACACGTAAGAACGCTAAAAAGTTTATTAGGAAAGTTCAGCCTGATGTTGCGTTTTTTGTGAAATATGAGTTTTGGTTTAACTACATGAAGGTGCTCAAAGACAATCACATTCCATTGTATTTGATTTCAGGAATATTCAGGAAAAACCAGGTTTTTTTTAAATGGTATGGCACCTGGTTCAGAAAGCAATTGAAGGCTTTTACCGCATTTTATGTGCAGGATAAAACTTCAGAGCAACTGATAAACCGGATTATATCTGGCAAGGCGGTTTTATCAGGCGATACACGCTTTGATCGCGTGCATGAAATTTCGAGGAAGATCAAGCCAAATCATCAAATCGCAGCTTTTCGTTCCGGACATTTGGTTTTCCTGGCCGGAAGCACCTGGCCAGCCGATGAAAAAGTGATCCTCCCCTGCTTATTGCAGCGGATCTCATCCAAAGAAAAAATAAAGCTTATTATCGCACCTCATGAAGTGCATGAAAAAAGAATTCTTGACTTAATGAAAGCATTGCCTGATAATGCTGTTCGATTGTCTGAAGCCGGCGAAGAATTGTCATTGTCTCAGAAACAAGTATTAGTTATCGATAGCATTGGGGTGTTGTCGCAACTTTATCAGTATGCTGATATTGCCTACATAGGCGGTGGTTTCGGGGCAGGAATACACAACACTCTGGAAGCTGCTGTATTTGGAATCCCGGTAGTGTTTGGCCCGAATTATCACAAGTTTACTGAAGCACGAGCGTTAATTGATAAAAAAGCAGCCTTTTCAATCGCTTCAAAAGAAGATTTTGAGGCAGTTTCAAAAAAACTACTTGACGATAAAACTCAGCGGCAGAGTGCCGGCAAAAATGCAGCACGTTATGTTTTAGCAGAAACCGGCGCTACGGATATCATTTTGAGCAGTATAGAATAATCAGTTCAGTTAAATAAGTTAATTTTTAGGTTTGTAAGTTAATAATTTGCAAACCAATGACATAAACGAAAATGTATTTTTATAGTATGCAGATAAACAACGCATTATATGTATTATTAAAATAATTGGTGTTTTTTAAACCAGCCTCAATAATTACATCGGGTTCTAGTAAGCTGGAAATTCAATTTTATGTTTTGAGGTTTTACTACTTTTGTAGAGAGTGAAATATTTGAAATAATCGCCGGTTGAAAAAATCCGGAAAACAGCGCCATCTGGTTATCAGAAAAAGAAAATGAAGCCGGTTGTGCATAATTGCCTGAAAACTTTCAGCCCGGAAGTTGTTTTAAGAACTAAGCAAAATGATTAGGAAATAGAAAATACAAATCAAAATGAAATTACATAAGCTATCAAAGCCTGAAGAAAAGAAAAACAGTGCGATATTAACCACAGACTTACAGAATCTTCCTAAAAAGTATTTTTCTGAAGAAGAGCTGGCATATCTTTCTGACCAGTTCGAAAGCCACAAAATACGGACTTTCGAATTCAACCGCCTTTCACATTGGCTGTTTGTTCATATTGCGGAAATCAAAGATGATTTTACGGCTGATGCAGAGCATTTCAGGCAGTTGGGGAAACAAACTGCCGATAAGGCAAACAAACTTAAGCTTACAGAGATACAAGTTATTCCTTCTGGAACGGAGGCTTATGCTTCCGTGGCTTTTGCCGAGGGCATGGCGCTGGCAAGTTATCAGTTTCAGGAATATAAAAAGGCAGAAAATAAGAAACTCAACACATTAGCAACCATTGCTGTTGCAGATGATCGTGTTGAAGAAAAGGCTGTAAGCCATTTACAGATACTGACAGAAGCCGTAAACCGCACCCGCGACTGGGTAAATCGCCCGCTATCGCATCTTAATGCCGAAAAGCTGGCTGAGCATATGGAAGAAGTAGGCCGCGACAGCGGAGCGCACGTAGAAGTTATGAACCTGAAAAAGATCGAAGCCCTGAAAATGGGAGGCCTCTTAGCTGTAAATAAAGGAAGTGTAGACCCGCCTACGTTTACCGTAATGGAGTGGAAACCCAAGCAGCCAATTAATGAAAAACCTTATGTTCTGGTAGGCAAAGGAGTTGTTTTTGATACCGGCGGGATGAACCTGAAGCCCGGAGAATACATGAACAACATGAAAATGGATATGGCCGGCGCAGCAACTATGGCTAACGTATTAGGCGCTATTGCCAAAGCTAAGCTTCCGGTGCATGTGATTGCGCTGATTCCGGCAACCGATAACCGCGTTAACGGCAATGCCTATGTTACAGGTGATGTGGTTACCATGTATGACGGCTCTACGGTAGAAGTTATCAATACGGATGCTGAGGGACGAATGCTACTGGCTGATGCGCTGAGTTATGCTAAAAAGTTTGAGCCATCGCTTGTGATTGATGCAGCTACCCTGACAGGCTCAGCAGCTCGTGCTATTGGCGGTCATGGCATTGTGGCTATGGGAAATTCAGAAGAAGAAATGACGATGCTTAAAGAAAGCGGAGAAAACGTATATGAGCGCATAGCTGAAATGCCATTCTGGGATGAATATGCCGAGGAACTGAAGTCAGACATAGCAGATGTGAAACATCTCGGCGGCGCTGAAGGTGGCGCTATACATGCCGGAAAATTTTTAGAGCGATTTACGGATTACCCTTATCTGCATATGGATATTGCCGGTGTGGCATATTTCAGCAAAGAAAAGTCGTATTACGGAAAGGGTGCATCGGGTTATGGAGTAAGATTATTGTTTGATTTTTTCAGCAATCGGCAATAATTAACTAATTTTACCAGCTAACACAAGAATATCCGGAGGCTTAAAAATCAATATGCTGTCCGGTTTTCAGGTTCTAATCATAAAGAACAGCACAGTGAAAATGGATACAAAAAAAAATATCAGAATCGGCATCACACACGGGGATATCAATAGCATTTCCTATGAGATTATTATTAGGACGTTTATGGACCCCAGAATCCTTGAAGGGATTACTCCTGTTGTGTTTGGCTCCTCAAAGGCAGCATCGTATCACCGTAAAGCGTTGAATATCCAGAATTTTAACATGAATCTGGTCAAATCGCCCTCGCAGGCGGTGGATAACCGTGTGAATATCGTAAATATCATCGATCATGAGGTGAAGATAGAGTTGGGAAAATCCACTACATCTGCCGGCGAGCTGGCATTTATGTCGCTCGAGGCTGCCGTAAACGCACTAAAAAATAATGAGGTGGACGTTTTAGTGACAGGCCCTATCAACAAAAGCAATATTCAGTCAGATAAATTCAGCTTTCCCGGGCACACAGAATATCTTGCCGAAAGGTTCGGAGAACATGATGATTTAATGTTGATGATATCCAGAGATGTGCGCATTGGCGTTATGACAGGTCATATTCCTTTGCGGGATATTCCTGATACAATCACCAAAGAACTTATTCTTACTAAGCTTGGCATTCTAAATGAATCATTGCATCAGGACTTTGCTATAGAAAAACCAAGAATTGCCCTGCTGGGAATGAACCCTCATGCCGGAGATAAGGGATTGATTGGAAAGGAAGAACAGGAAGTAGTCATTCCTGCAATCAAGGAAGCGAATGATAAAGGTATTTTGGCTTTCGGACCATATCCGGCTGACGGCCTTTTTGGAACGCCCAATTACCGGAAGTTTGACGCTGTAATGGCGATGTATCATGATCAGGGTATGCTGCCCTTTAAGGCGCTGGCATTTAATACAGGTATTAATTACACAGCAGGCCTTCCTGTAGTGCGTACATCGCCGGCTCATGGTACAGCTTATGAGATCGCCGGAAAAGGGATGGCTTCAGAAGAGTCGTTCCGCGAAGCAGTGTATATGGCCTGCGATATCTACAGAAACAGACAGGAGTTTAATGATTTAACGAAAGAGTCCCGCACTGCTCACGGCAATAGCATCTATAATCAGCAAAATAAGCCCAAATCCATAGAACACTAAAAAAATCTTATCATGATTTCGCACCAATACCCCCTCGAAAAAATTACCGCCGTTACCGGGGGTCAGTTGTTTTTAAATAGTCCGGAAGCGGCTGTAATTGATGATATTCTTATTGACAGCCGCAGGCTTATAATGGCCGGGAATACTTTGTTTTTTGCCTTGAGCACGAAAAAAAATGACGGCCATCAGTATATTGGCGAATTATACAATATGGGCGTTGTGAATTTTGTAGTATCTGATAAAGATATTGTAAAAGAGTTCCCAAAGGCTAACTTTATTGTTGTTGATAATGCACTGAAAGCCCTTCAGCAACTTAGCGGATATCATCGGCGCCAATTCAATATACCCATAATTGGTATTACCGGAAGCAATGGAAAAACGATCATTAAAGAGTGGCTTTTCCAGCTTATGCATGCTGATAAGAACATCCTTCGTTCGCCCAAAAGCTATAATTCACAAATTGGTGTGCCATTATCGGTATGGCCGCTGAACAAGGAGTATGAAATGGGAATCTTTGAAGCAGGCATATCAGAACCCGGCGAAATGACTGCGCTGCAGGAAATACTTAAGCCCTCAGTAGGTCTCTTCACCAACATCGGTGCGGCCCACGATAAAAACTTCATCAGCCGCATCCAGAAAGCCGGCGAGAAACTCAAGCTGTTTACCAAAGCTCAAACGCTTATTTATTCCCTTGATTATCGTGATATCCGGGAAATAATCATCCGCTCGGAAATAGGACATAACGTAAAGCTTTTCACGTGGTCGCGGAAAACAGATGCTACACTGCGCATTACAGAAACGAAAAAGAACAAATCAACTACCAGTATTTTTGGCATATATCAAAATCAGGAGATTGATATCACCATACCTTTTATCGATGATGCCTCTATAGAAAACGCCATCCACTGCTGGGCCGTCATGCTTTTGTTTGAATATAAACAACAAACCATTAAAGAGCGGATGCTTGAGCTCCAGCCTATAGCCATGCGGCTTGAGCTTAAGGAAGGGGTTAATGATTGTACTGTAATCAATGACAGCTATAATTCCGATGTAAATTCTCTTTCTATTGCTTTGGATTTTTTGAACCAGCAAAACCAGCACAAGAAAAAAACAGTGGTGCTCTCAGATATTATGCAAAGCAACCGACCTGACATGGAGCTTTATGGTGAAATTGCAGATCTGCTCGAAAAAAAGAATGTCCATAAGTTTATTGGTATTGGTGAGGGATTAAGCCGTATGGCCAACCTTTTCAGGATGGAGAGCAGTTTTTTTAAAACCACGGATGAGTTTATCCGCAACAACCCGTTTTCAGGGTTTAGTGATGAGGCTATTTTGCTTAAGGGAGCAAGAAAATTTGAGTTTGAGCGCATCAGTAAAGTGCTGCAAAAGAAAGACCATGAAACGGTTTTGGAGATAAACCTGAATGCGCTGATAGACAACCTGAACTTTTATAAAAGCATAAAGAAACAGGACACCATGATCATGGCGATGGTAAAAGCATTTTCGTACGGTTCGGGAAGCTATGAAATCAGCAATATGCTGCAATATCATAATGTAGACTATTTAAGTGTGGCTTACGCCGATGAAGGTGTTGAATTGCGAAAGGCGGGTATCCGGTTGCCTATCATGGTGATGAACCCCGATGAGCAAAGCTTTGATGCCATCCTGAAACATCAACTGGAGCCGGAAATATACAGCTTTAGGATATTGGAGCGGCTCGAAGAAGCTATAGAACGAAACCTTCTGCCTAAAAACAAACCCGTTCAGATTCATCTGAAACTGGATACAGGTATGCACAGGCTGGGTTTTATAGAGGAAGAGGTTGATGAATTAATCCAGCGGATTGCTAAGAATGATTTGTTGCATGTTCGCTCTGTCTTCTCCCATCTTTCGTCAAGTGATGATCCGCAGAACGATGATTTTACACAAAGTCAGATAGCCCAGTTCAGGGAACTGAGCAAGAAAATTGAAGACGCTTTTGAGTATCCTGTTTTGAAACATATTCTGAACTCTGCCGGAATAAGCCGCTTCCCGGAGGCGCAAATGGATATGGTGCGTCTCGGAATTAGTCTTTACGGGATTGCGACGGATAAAAAAGTGAAACAACATTTAAAAAATGTAAGCACTTTACGTACCAGCATCTCTCAAATCAAAAAGATTCGTAAAGGAGAGACCATTGGGTATAACCGTGCTTATACGGCACAGCGTGACATGGAAATTGCTACTGTGCCGTTGGGTTATGCAGACGGCCTGTCGAGGTTGCTTAGCAATGGTAAGGGAAACCTCATTCTCAAAGGACAAAAAGTGCCTGTGGTAGGTAATATTTGCATGGATATGACTATGCTTGATGTTACCGGTTTAGACGCTAAGGAAGGAGATAAAGTGGAAGTGTTTGGAAACCAGCAGCCGGTGAAAGTGCTGTCAGATACAATGGGCACTATTCCTTATGAAATCCTTTCGGGTATTTCGCGAAGGGTGAAACGTGTTTATTATCAGGAATAGGTTTTTAAACCGGCGATAGGATGGGTACGGTGACAACATGCATATTGATGTAGATCAATAACCAACATGACAAACGTCATAGTAGTCATGTTATGAGCTGGTTACTAATTTGAAACGATTATAAATTAACACCAGCTTCGCTGGCTAATGCTCCTATATTCAAATATATAGGTTTTTTCATATAAACTTAGGTGTAAGTGTTCAACGCAATTTTTGTAATTTAGCATCCTGAATTATGAATGTAATCAGTTAAAAATAATAACAGCATGTTTGCTTTTGGAATCATAGTCTCACCTTTGCCTTATGCAGCCGTAGTTGTGCTTTACGCCTTCTACGTGATACTGGTGCAGTTTAATGATTCTCACGAACAGGATTTTACGGAAGCTGATCAGGATCAAAAGCAAATCGTGTTGGAATCAGATCAGTCTGATGGTGCGTTGGAAGGGGCTTACCGGATATTCTCCGATGAAGATACGGATAACGACCAGGCTCTTCGCACAGAAAGCTTAACTCACCGCTCTGTGAGTTATTTTGATGCACATTTAAGTACCGGGCGGACTGATAACCCGCCGAATCAATTTTATTCCTTTCATCTTTTTTCCAGACCTCCTCCTCAAACAGTTTAATATCGCTCTGAAAATTTTCTGAAATTTTATTATTTGGAAGTGTAGTGCTTTTACTCCGTTACTTTCATGCCGTTGTGCATTGAAACATGAGGATAGAATGGTTATGCTTGTGGCAAAGCAACTGGTTTATGTTGTAAAAATCGGAAAGCAGGGCTTGATTACTGAAATTTGAATACATCGATCAAACTTATTTTTTGGGGAATACAATCGAGGGAATAAAACGATTAAGATATGAGTAGAATTATGAGAAACAAAATACAGCTAATCAGTTTTATCATATTATTAAGCTTGAATTATAGCGCCCGGGGTCAAAATAATGTGGTACTATCACGTGATAGCACTTATGTTCCGCCGGTAGAGCTTGAAAGTTTTGAGATTACAGCAACAAAGGAAAAAGATGAACTACAGCAACTGCCAATGGCAGCTTCTGCACTAAAAAGCAGGAATATTGACCATCAGGAGATGGATGATATGACAGAACTTACTTCGCGGGTGCCTAATCTTTTCATGCCCGATTATGGTTCTAAACTGACTTCACCTATCTATATTCGCGGGATTGGCTCAAGAATCAACTCACCTTCAGTAGGACTTTATGTGGATAATGTACCGTATTTTGAAAAAGCGGCCTTTAATTTTGAATTCTTTGATGTGGAGAGCATCGAAGTGTTGCGTGGTCCGCAGGGTACTTTATACGGCAGAAACACAATGGGTGGCATTATCAATGTCAAAACCAAAAGTCCTGGCAAAACCCGCGAAACGGATTTTTCTGTAAGAGCAGCCAATTATAACAGCTATAAAGCTGCTTTTGGACATCATCAGCCTGTAAACGATAAATTCGGGTTTTCTCTGAACGGCGCCTTTGTAGACCGCGATGGCTTTCAAACCAATGAATTTACCGGCGACCCTGCAGACGACCTCCGCTCATATTCCGGTAGATTCAGAGCACAATATGAACCTTCTGACAACCTGAAAATTGAATACTCGCTGAACTACGAAGACAGCGATCAAAATGGGTATCCTTATGCCGAATATACAGATTCAACCAATACGGCGAAAGACGTGAATTACAATAAAGAAAGCATTTATAACCGTAAGATGCTTTCCAACAATCTTACGCTGGAATATGAAACCGGACACAGCATTATTAAGTCTGTTACCAGTCATCAATACCTCGATGATCAACAAGGCGTTGATCAGGATTTTACACCGGCCTCCCTGTTTTATGTTGACCAGTTTCAGGAGCAGCATATGATATCACAGGAGTTGTACTTCAAAGGAAAGCCGGAGGAAGAGACCAATTATCAATGGTTGTGTGGTGCGTTTGGATTCACTCAGTTTTCAGATAAGCATGTAGCGGTAGATTATGGCGAAGATGCCATACCGGCTTTCAACCTCCCGGGGAACATAAATTATGATAAATTCTATGATCAGAATACATCCGGATTTGCATTTTTTCACCAATCTACCGTAAATGATTTTATGTTTGACGGATTGTCCGTCACGGCCGGAATTCGTTTTGATTACGAATCTGCCTCACTCGATTATCAGCATGATCAGTTCCTTGATGGAAATCAATATATTGATGATTCGTTTGAAAGCACACTCGATTTTTGGGAGGTGTTGCCCAAAATGAGTATCAAATATCAAATAGCTGAGAGAGTAAATACCTACGCTACAGTTTCTAAAGGGTATAAAACCGGCGGTTTTAACTCGTCATTTGCGCGTGAACAGGACCGCACTTTTGACCCGGAAGTGAGTTGGAATTATGAGCTGGGAATCAAATCAAGGTATTTTAAGAATCGGTTGCAAACCAATCTCGCCTTGTTTTATATCGACTGGACGAAGCAGCAGATTTATCAGCCTGTTATCGATGAAGAAGGCGAAGTACAACCGGGATCAATGCTCAAAAATGCCGGAAAATCAGAGAGTAAAGGCATTGAGCTTGAGTTCAGAGGATTGCCTACTACGCACACCGAGGCTTATGTGAGCTTTGGATACACGGATGCCTCTTTTGTGGATTATGTTGACGGAGAGGATGACTTTTCAGGAAACAGAATCCCATATATTCCCGAATACACATTCCATGCAGGGTTTACTTACCGTCATCAGTTTGACTATGATATGCTGGATGCGGTGATGTTCCAGGCCGATTATCGTGGAGTAGGAAAACACTATTGGCAGGAGGAAAATGCTTCTTACCAAAACTATTATGGATTGCTTAATTCGAAAATTTCTTTCAAAAAAGACCGTTTTGAACTGAGCCTTTATGGTAAAAATTTGTTGAATGAAGATTATCAGGCTTTCTATTTCAGAGCTATGGGAAGGTCTTACGCTCAAATAGGACAACCGGCCATTTACGGAATGAAACTAAAAGTCAGCTTTTAAGCAATTATGCATTATCCACACAATCTGAAAAAATACAGCACACTGCTTAGCCTTTATGTGGCCCAAAGTATACCGATGAGCTTTTTTTCAACGGTAGTGCCTGTCATCATGCGACAGGAAGCATATTCTTTGGAGGCTATTGGTTATCTTCAACTGGTGAAGCTGCCCTGGATATTTAAGTTTCTTTGGGCTCCCTTTATTGATAACAAATGCCGCAGCAAAAAAGACTACCGGCGCTGGATTATTTTTTCAGAATTGTTTTATGCTATGGTCATTCTGTCAATCAGTTTTTTAGACCTCCAAACCCATTTTACAACCATCATTGTCTTAATGGTTATTGCCTTTACTGCCTCGGCAACACAGGATATTGCTACGGATGCTTTCGCCATCCTTTCGCTAAAGGTAGATGAACGAGGTGTGGGCAACAGCATGCAGTCGGCCGGAAGCTTTATCGGAACGCTTATGGGAAGTGGCGTGCTCCTTGTTGTATATCACTATTTAGGATGGCAGCTTCTACTGGTGGTGCTTGCCTTGTTTGTGTCTTTTGCTATTATACCGCTTACTCGCTTCAGGCGGCAAAATGAAACACAGCCGCGGAAAGTGGAGCGCAAAAAAACCATCGCATCAATGAAGGATATCGGTTCATTTTTCAGGCAGAAAGGCATCGGGAAACAGGTATTTTTGCTTGTTATCTTTTACTCAGGCATCATAGGCATTCTTACAATGATTAAACCTTTTTTGGTGGATGTCAATTTTGGTGTTATCGAAATTGGATTGATGTCAGGAGTATATGGAACAGGGGTAGGGGTGCTTATGGCTATTCTCATGGGTCACCTTGTTAAAAGGCTGGGCCGGAAAAACATTGTAACCATTGTGTCGTTGCTTATGTTGTCAGCCTCTGTATTTTTTTACTTTATTTCATTGTGGGGAAACCCTTCGGGCTGGATTTTGTTTTTTGGAATTGCATTAGTGTGGGGCTCCTATGGCGGAGCTTCCGTTATTGTTTATACCATTGCCATGGATATTGTAAGAAAAGGAAGAGAAGGAACGGATTTTACCATTCAAATAGTTATTACACACCTGAGCAGCTTGATAATTGCGGTTTCGAGCGGTAAAATTGCGGATATGATCGGCTACAGCGGCTTGTTTGCCATAGAAATTGTATTAAGTGTTGTGATGGTAGTTGCTGCATTTATTTTGTATCAGGATAAAACAAAACAGAATTATGCTTATTCCACGTGATTTATTAGAAAAATATAATACGGCGGTACCGCGCTATACCAGCTATCCGCCAGCCAACTTTTTTGAGCAGGAAGACAAACCTGTTGATGTGGTTACGTTGCTTGAGGACTCAAACCAGCAGCCCACGCAAAACATTTCCATTTATCTGCATATTCCGTTTTGCCCGAAGCAGTGTTTCTATTGCGGATGCAACACCACCATCACGCGCAACCGGGATAAAATTCATGATTATGTGCAGGCTTTAAAGCAGGAAATAAGGCAAACAGCCAGGCATATAAACAATAACCGGAATGTGACGCAGGTGCACTGGGGAGGCGGAACACCCAATTATCTGGACGCAGATAGAATTTCCGAAATTATGCAGTTGTTGCGTACTGAGTTTACATTTGCCGATAATCCTGAAATCGCGATTGAGTGCAATCCGGCATATCTTGACAAAAAGTATGTTGATGCTTTGATAAATGAAGGTTTTAACCGGTTTAGCCTGGGAATTCAGGATTTTAATGAGAAAGTGCTGAAAACGGTAAACCGTGAACCTTCTGCTATGCCCGTAAAAGAATTAAGCGATTATATCCGCAGGGATGGAAAGGCGGCCGTAAACCTGGATTTTATTTATGGCCTTCCCTACCAGGATGAACAGGCTTTCAGAGATACCATCGAAAAAGCCATTGCCATCCGGCCTGATCGCTTGGTGACGTTTTCTTATGCTCATGTGCCTTGGTTTAAGAAAGCCCAGAAAAAGCTGGAAGAACATGGATTACCCGAAGCAGAGCAAAAGTTGCGGTTGTTTGAATTGGCATATCAAATGCTCACTGAAGCGGGGTATATCCCAATCGGACTTGATCATTTTGCAAAACCCGATGATGAGCTTGCAATCGCTTTAAAGAACAAAAAGTTACACCGGAATTTCCAGGGCTATTGTACGCGCGAAACCACCGGGCAGGTTTATGCTTTTGGAACCAGCGCTATCAGTCAGCTCGACAGAGCTTATTACCAGAACACAAAAGATGTGGATAAATACACGAGTAAAATACATGAAGGTGAAAGTGTAGTAGAGAAAGTGTATCGGATCTCTGATCAGGAAGCAGCTTTGCGGGAGGTGATTAATGAAGTAATGTGCAACCGTCAATTGCCGTGGAATGAAATAGGTAGGCGGGTCGGGATGCCGGAAAAAGAGATCAGGAAAATGACAGCCATCACACCCGAAAAACTGCTGGAGTTTGAGCAGGATGAGCTCATCAAAAACAACCCGGAAAAATTAGAGGTAACGGACAAAGGAAGGTTTTTTATCCGCAATATTGCCGCAGCTTTTGATCCGTTGGTGCAGCAAACTGACAAAAAATTTTCAAAATCAATTTAACTATGCAGACCGGCAAAACAGATGTAGTCATAATAGGAGCAGGATTAACAGGATTAACAACGGCTTTTTACCTCCGAAAATACGGCAAAAGAGTAAAGGTAATCGAAAAAGATACGCACGTGGGAGGCGTTATCCAGACACATCGTGAAAAAGGCTTTGTTTTTGAATCAGGCCCGAATACCGGGGTTTTGTCTTCTCCCGAAGCGGCAGAGCTGTTAGAAGATGTTGCTGATGAGTGTAAACTCGAAATTGCCGATGAAGCTGCTAAAAGACGCTGGGTTTGGAAGGGCTACAGTTGGAAGGAGCTACCCTCAGGTCTGATGGGAGGCATTACTACACCGCTGTTTTCCCTGAAAGATAAATTCAGGATTTTAGGAGAACCTTTTCGTAAAACTGGAAAGAATCCTGAGGAAACCCTGGAGCAACTGGTTAAGCGCCGCATGGGGAAAAGTTTTCTGGAATATGCGGTAGATCCCTTTATTCTGGGAATTTATGCCGGAGACCCTTCTTATCTTGTGCCGCGATATGCGTTGCCAAAGCTTTATAATCTTGAGCAGGATTACGGTAGTTTTATCGGCGGCGCTTTCAAAAAAGGAAAAGAGCCAAAACCGGAAAGAGAAAAAAAGGCAACAAAAGACGTTTTTTCTGTGGAAGGGGGATTGTCAAACCTCACTAACGCTCTTGCCCGTAAAATTGGAGAAGAAAATATTATCTCCGGAAATCAAAAACTAAAAATTTCAAAGTCGGCTGATGGATATCGCATAAAGCATGATTCCGGTGAGATAGATGCGGAAAAAGTTGTATTTACGGGAGGTTCACATGCTCTGGGTGGATTGTTTGAATTTCTTTCTCAGGAGGATGTGGATAAAGTAGATAACCTTCTTTATGCCAAAGTAGTACAAGTGGCTTTAGGATTTAATCAGTGGAACGGAAGAGAATTGAATGCTTTTGGCGGTCTGGTTCCATTCAAAGAAAAGCGTGATGTGCTGGGTGTTTTGCTTCCTTCAGCTTTTCTTAAAGGTCGCGCTCCGGAAAAGGGAGCTCTGCTGTCCGTGTTTCTGGGCGGCGTAAGGCGTCCTTCTGAAGTTGATAAAAGTGATAAAGCCATCTTAGAAATGACTGAAAATGAAGTAAAACAGATGATGGTTATGCCAGATTTTAATCCCGACCTGGTAAGGATTTTCCGCTATCAGCATGCCATTCCGCAATATGGTAAATCTTCAGGGGAGCGACTGGCTAAGATCAAAGAATTAGAACAAAAGCATCCTGGTTTAGTGCTTGCCGGAAACATGCGCGACGGCATAGGAATGTCAGATCGCATCAAGCAAGGCCGGCAAATTGCCGATGAGATTGGTGAGATGTGAACTTGCTCAAACTTTGTAGAATATAGACAAAGTAACTCATTAGTAGAAAATGTTGTCGGGGTGGCGGGATTTGAACCCA